>JBIKUP010000055.1:0-7256 GCA_044347535.1 Burkholderiaceae bacterium | reverse complement strand
AGTAACACTGCTAAGCCGATGCAGTTAATCGCGATACCGGAGCCGCCGTAGGACATTAGTGGCAACGTAAGGCCTTTGGTGGGTAGCAAGCCGAGGTTGACACCCATGTTGATGAAGACCTGCACACCTAGCCAGATACCGATACCTTTTGCGACAAGACCGGCGAAGAATTTTTCAGTAGCGATGGCTTGGCGACCGATATCGAAGGCGCGTCGAACAATCCAGTAAAACGCAGCGGTAACGATCAACACGCCTGCAAGGCCAAGTTCTTCACCGATCACTGCCAACAGGAAATCGGTATGTGCCTCGGGCAGGTAGTGCAGTTTCTCGACGCTACCACCCAAGCCAACACCAAATAATTCGCCACGGCCGAAAGCAATCAACGAGTGGGTTAATTGGAATGCCTTGCCGAGTGCATTAGCGGGGTTCCAAGGATTTAAGTAGGCCACCATACGCTCATAGCGCCACGGCGAGATCAGCACAATAGCGCCGAACACTGCGCTCAATACGCCGATCATGCCGGCGAACCAAATGATGTTAAAGCCACCCAGAAAAAGAACGCCCATCGCGATACAAACAATCACACCAAATGCACCCAGATCTGGCTGCAGCATGAGCAGGCCGCCACACATACCGACCGCGACTGCCATCGGGAAGAACCCTTTTGACAAGCTGTGCATGTACTGCTGCTTGCGTACGGTGAAGTCAGCGGCATAAAACACCATCATCAGCTTCATTACTTCGGAGGGCTGCATGCTCAGGCCACCCACGCCTATCCAGCGCTTCGCGCCGTTGACACCTTTCCCTAGACCCGGGATCTGTACTAGCGCAAGCAGGATCAACGCGCCGATGAATAACCACGGCGTCCAGCGCTCCCATTGCTCGATACGTACGCGGAATGCCAATAAACCAGCGATCAACCCGATCGCGATGAACGCTGCCTGTCGCGCCAGAAAATGGTGGTTCTTGTAGCCGGCATACTTTGGTGAATCCGGCAGACTGACCGATGCCGAGTAAACCATAACCATGCCAAGTAGTAGCAATAAGGTGGTGACCCACACCAGCGACTGGTCGTACTCGAGCATGCTCGAGCGCTGACCGATACGCTGCTCGGGGGAAGCGTCAGCAGTGAGAAAGCTGGGCATCGTCACTCTCATGCGATCACCTCGCCGCGTGCCAGACCCAGCTCACGCACCGCATCTACAAAGACCTGCGCTCGCTGCGCGTAGCTTGTGAACATATCGAAACTGGCGCAAGCCGGTGACAGCAATACTTGATCACCCTCACTCGCCCGCTCAGCAGCGGCACTGACTGCCTGCGGCAAGCTGTCGCAATGAATCACCGGCACCTGAGTCGATGCAATTGCCGCGGCAATTTGTGGCCCGTCGCGACCGATCAGCACCACGGCTTTAACGTGACGCGCAATAGCAGCTGCCAAGGGCGAAAAATCTTGCCCTTTGCCGTCACCACCTGCGATCAGAATCAAGCGCGCAGCATGGCCAGCACCCAAGCCCTGCAAGGCAGCAACAGTGGCACCCACATTGGTGCCTTTGCTATCGTCGATGTATTCAACACCCGCCACATTGGCCACCAGTTCGACACGATGAGGCTCACCGGCGTACTGACGCGCTGCGTGCAATAAAGGCGCTAGTGGCAGATCAATGGCACGGCACAGAGCCAGCGCGGCAAGCACATTGGTCGCGTTATGCTGACCACGGATTTTTAATGCATCCGTCGGCATTAAACGATTGATGTAAATCTCGACATCAGGCTGTGGCTTACCGCGCTTTTTCTTTTCACCGTCGTCCTGCGCCATCGCCAGCGTCAGCCATTGCATACCGCCTTCATTCGACAAGCCGAGGCAATCAGGCGCACTGGGAGCATCGGTACCAAAGCTCACGACCATAGCGGATGGTTTGGTCATGGCCATCACCATCGCATCATCACGATTCAAAACACGCACTGTGTCCGGCCCGAAAATCCGCGCCTTGGCAGCGGCATAGGCTCCCATGTCGTCGTGCCAGTCGAGATGGTCTTGGGTAAGGTTAAGCACGACTGCGGCATCTGCATTCAGCGAATGCGTGCTAAACAATTGGAAGCTGGATAGCTCTAGTACCCAGCACTCTGGTAACTGATCAGCGACCAAGGCTTCACGCAAAACATCGAGCGTGGTTGGGCTGATGTTACCGGCAACCTGCTTACTGAGACCCGCCGCTTCACACAGCAAGCCGGTGAGACGTGTGACGGTGGTCTTGCCATTGGTACCAGTAATCGCCAACACCTTCGGGGTGTAATCGCGCGACTGCTTCAATTCTTGCAGCGCTTGCGCAAACAGCTCAATCTCGCCCCAGACTGGCAGTTTTTTTTCTTGTGCAGCCGGCAGAATTGCGGCCAGCTCACGATGCGGCGCAAGCCCCGGACTCACCACCACCAACTCGACACCCTCGAGTAGCGCAGGACTAAACTCACCTCCGATAAATTCTGCTTGGGGAATAGCATCGCGCAACGCTGGCAAGCGCTCGGGTGACTCGCGCGTATCGGCAACGCGAACACGCGCATCGCAGTGGGCGAGCCAGCGCGCTATCGCCAGACCGGATTCACCCAGTCCAAGCACCAATACCTGTTTGCCTGCGTAGTGCATTGCTTGTTATCTCTGTCTTTTACCTAAATATCTAATGACTTGAACCGACTTACCGCAGCTTCAACGTCGACAAGCCCACGAGCACCAGCATCATGGTGATAATCCAAAACCGCACCACGACTTGTGTCTCTTTCCAACCTTTTTGTTCATAGTGATGATGCAAGGGCGCCATCAACAAGACTCGCTTACCGACACCGGTTCGCATCTTGGTGTATTTGAAATAAGCGACTTGCAGCATCACCGAGAGTGTTTCAACGACGAATACACCGCCCATGATGAACAGCACGATCTCCTGACGCACAATCACCGCTATCGTGCCGAGCGCGCCACCGAGTGCGAGTGCGCCGACATCGCCCATAAACACTTGGGCCGGATAAGCGTTGAACCACAAAAAGGCCAAGCCAGCGCCCGCCATCGCGCCACAGAAAATCAGCAACTCACCCGCGCCGGTGATGTGCGGGATCAGCAGATACTTGGAGTAAGTTGCGCTACCCGTCAAATACGCGAACAGTCCGAGTGCAGAACCCACCATCACGGTAGGCATGATGGCCAAGCCATCGAGACCATCAGTGAGATTGACCGCATTGCTGGTGCCCACAATCACGCAATAGGTGAGCGCGATGAATCCCCACACACCCAGCGGATAGCTAATAGTTTTGAAGAAAGGCACAATCAAGTCGGCTTTGGGTGGTAAGTCGAGCGAGAAGCCGGACTGTATCCACACCGAGAACAACTCCCATACTTTGTCGTTGGTGTTTCCGGAGACCGAGAAAGCCAGATAGACCGCCGCCGTCAAACCAATTAGCGATTGCCAGAAAAACTTTTCGCGTGACCGCATGCCATTAGGATCGCGATGCACCACTTTGCGGTAGTCATCAACCCATCCGATCACACCAAAGCCCAGGGTCACGATCAGCACTGGCCATAAAAAGCGATTGCTCCAATCACCCCATAACAATACGGCGATAGCAATACCAATCAGGATCAGCGCGCCACCCATGGTGGGCGTACCGGATTTCACCAGATGGGTCTGCGGTCCGTCGGTACGTACTGCCTGACCCACCTTCAGCTCGGTCAGTTTACGAATGACGGCTGGTCCGGCAAACAGACCGATCAATAACGCAGTCAGCGTTGCAAACACAGCGCGGAAGGTGATGAAGTTGAACACGCGTAGCGGGCCCACTTGATCTTGAAAATACTGTGCAAGCCAGAGCAGCATGTCAGTGACCTCCCACGGCCGCGCCAGTGAGTCGTTGTACGACCCGTTCCATTTGCATGAAACGTGATCCCTTGACTAATATGCTTGCGCCCGGTGGAACGCTGGCGACTTCTTCGTTGAGTGTTTCCATAGTCTCGAAATGTCGCGCTGGTCGGCCGAATGCGCGGCTAGCGTGTCGGGCGAGCTCGCCGACGGTGAAAAGCTGATCGATGTGACGCGTACGCGCGTACTCACCGATCTCTTCATGAAACGCTACGCCTTCGCTACCCACCTCGCCCATATCACCCAGCACCAAGGTGCGGGGCGACGGTGCATTGGCAAGTACGTCGATAGCAGCACGAACCGAATCAGGATTAGCGTTATAGGTGTCATCAATCACGATGGCGCCATTTGCTGCCTGTTTTTTCTGCAGCCTTCCAGCCACGGGCATAAACGCTGACAAGCCACGCGCAACAATCTGTAAATCTATGCCGATCGCAATGGTTGCCGCACAGGCAGCTAGCGCATTGCGAACGTTATGCTCGCCAGCCGCAGACAACACAAAACTGACGCGCTCACCGCGCGCATTTATCGCGACCTGGCTACCAAAATCGTTCGGTGTCCACTGCGCTGTCACTGCCGCCTGTTTATCTAACGCAAAGCTGAGCAGGTTGCGTGAACCTGCGTACGCCGTCCATAGCGGCGCAAATTCATCATCTGCTGGAAATACGGCGCAACCATCATCTGCAAGCCCATTAATGACTGCACCGTTCTCTTCGGCGACAGCAGCAACACTCGCCATGAACTCCTGATGCTCGCGCTGCGCATTGTTGACAAGGCCTACCGTCGGTTGCGCGATCTGGGTCAGCCGCGCGATTTCACCCGGATGATTCATCCCCATCTCAACCACCGCTGCGCGGTGTTGTGCGTTTAGGTTGAACAGCGTGAGTGGCACACCGATTTCATTATTGAGGTTGCCGCGGGTCGCAAGATAGTTGTGTTCACCGAATGTGGCGCTCAAGATTGAGGCGATCATCTCCTTGACCGTGGTCTTGCCATTGCTACCGGTGACACCGATCACAGGAATAGTGAAGCGTCTGCGCCATAGCTGCGCGACTTGACCAAGGGCGTAGCGCGTATCAGGCACGATCAGCGCTGGAATGTCCAAGCCGTCAGGTAATCGTTCGACGATAACGGCAGCTGCACCGCTGGCCACTACATCAGCAAGAAAATCATGTGCGTCGAAGCGCTCACCGCGGAGTGCCACAAACAGGTTGCCTGTCACGACGGCCTTGCTGTTGGTCGTGACACCGCTAAAACTCGCGGGTGCCGTGAGTGTCGCACCTGGTACTGCGCTGAGCAATTCATTCAGGGATGCTTGCATCAATGCCCCCCGTGTCGAGTTGCGCACGTTGCCAAGGCAAGCGCAGCATGGTCAGCGTCGCGAAATGCTAGGCGACGACCTTTAACTTCCTGGTACTCCTCATGACCTTTGCCTGCCAGCAGAATCACGTCACGCTTACCGGCGTGACGAATCGCAGACAATATCGCGGTTGCACGATCTTGAATGACCTGAAGTTTTTGGCGCCCTGCCTCAGGAACACCCTCCACAATCTGCGCGATGATCTGCGCCGGATCCTCGTCTCGCGGGTTGTCACTGGTGACCATGATGTGATTCGCGTGGTCTGCGGCTAGCCCCATCTGCGGTCGCTTACCCGGATCACGACCACCACCGCATCCGAACACGCACCACAGCTCACCCTGCCGGGCCTCGGCCACCGGGCGCAAGGTGTCGAGCACTTTTTGCAGCGCATCCGGTGTATGTGCGTAATCGATCACTACCAATGGCGCATCAATACCACCAAGCTGCTGCATCCGGCCAGGCACTGCTTGTAATGATTCCAGCGAGCTCACGACCTGTGCAAACGATAAACCGCGCACCAATAACACCGCCGCAATCGCCAGAGCATTACTGACATTGAATCGGCCAAGTAGATGCGTACGAACCATGCCCCTACCGTGCGGTGTGCGTAGCTGAAAACTACTACCGTGTTGCGTGGTTCGAATGTCGGTAGCAACCAGTGATTCAATACCTTCCATCGAGGTGTCTTCTACCGAATAGCCGAGTATCCGCGTCGTGGGATTTGACTTGCGGAGATGGGCGATCAGGCGCGCGCCGATTGGATCGTCGAGATTAATCACTGCATGCTGCAAACCCTGCCACTCGAATAAACGGGTCTTGGCCTGCTCATAGGCCTGCATGGTGCCGTGAAAATCAAGATGGTCGCGCGTGAAATTAGTTAGTACCGCGCAGTCGATATGCAACTCATCAATACGATGCTGGGCAAGCCCGATCGATGAAGCTTCAATCGCGATGGCACACGCGCCCTGCGATTTACGCTCGGCAAGCTGCCGATAAAGCTGTATCGGGTCTGGTGTGGTGTAGCCGGTTTCCGTGAACGGCCCGCCGTTTCCATCACGGTAAAGCCCAATACCCAAGGTGCCAATCACTGCGGTGGGCATTCCCTGACGTGAGAGTGCCTGGCCGAGCCATTGTGTGCACGAGGTCTTACCGTTAGTGCCGGTGACCGCGACACTAAACATCTCGGTGTCCGGCCGACCATACCAATCATGCGCAATACGCCCGACCTGCTGAGCGAGCCCGGTGATGATCTGGTGGGGCGCTGGCCATTCATCACGCCAAACAAACCCATCCGCATCATCCAACACAACCGCGCTGGCACCGGCTTCAATCGCTTGCGCAATGTAATTTCGGCTATCGCCACTTTCATGGCGACACGCGAAGAACACATCACCCGGCGAAACACGCCGCGAATCCAGCGTGAGCTGTGCAGACGGCGTTGTTGCACGCATCCAGTCAAGCAGCTCGTGGGCGCTGGTGGCGGTCATCATCACATGCTCTCCGGGATCATCTGAGTCGGCATGATTACGTTCTCGACGCTCGCATCGGGTGGCACATTCATGGCGCGCAAGGCACTTGCAGCGACGCTGGAAAACACCGGTGCAGCGACTTGCCCACCGAAGTGGCCGCCTGCAGTCGGCTCATCCACCATCACTGCGATGATGATGCGCGGATCAGAAATCGGCGCGAAGCCAACAAACGAGGCAACATACTTGTTCACATAACGCCCGCCCTCCAGCTTGTGAGCAGTACCAGTCTTACCCGCGACGCGATAACCACGCACTTGCGCCAGTGGCGCAGTACCACCCGGGCCAACGACCTTCTCCATCATGCTGCGCATCTGCTGTGCAGTACGATCAGAGATAACGCGCTGGGGTACCGGCGGTTGCGATAGCTTCAAGAATGACAGCGGAATCATTTCGCCATTACGCGCAAAGATCATATAAGCGCGCGCGACTTGAATCAGCGATACCGAGATGCCATGGCCATAGCTC
>JBIKUP010000054.1:0-7272 GCA_044347535.1 Burkholderiaceae bacterium | reverse complement strand
AGCAAGATTACTGGCGACAAGGGCAGAGTCGCCGTCACTAGCTACAACCGCATGGTGGTACTCAGTGGCGAAGTGGCCGATGAAAAAATGAAAGCCGAAGTTCAAGCGCAAATCGCCACCCTAGGCGATTTGAAGAAAATCGAAAATGACCTCGAGGTAGCGCCGGTATCCACCGTTAGCGCACGGTCCTCAGACCTCCTGATTACCAGCAAGGTCAAGGCGGCCATTATCGATACCAAAGATCTTTACATCAGCGCCTTCAAAATCCACACTGACCGTGGTGTCGTTTATTTGATGGGACGTGTCACCCAGCGCGAAGCAAAGTTGGCGGCTGAAGTGGCGCGCAATGCGGCTAGTGATATCCGCAAAGTAGTCAAGCTATTCGAGTACATCACCGAAGATGAGTTGCTTGAGATTAAGACCAAGTCATCCCCAGAAGAATCGCGTACCCCGGCGCCAGCCAAGTAAACCGATACCGCAGCCGGAGTAGTTCGAGCGCCGGCTGCGCGCCTATAATGGCGGACTATTCTCGTTCATTCGGATAAGCCTATGTCCAAGCATTTCCCGCGCCGAATCGCCGGCCTGACCATTCTGCAGACGATGTCGATCATTGCAATTCTCGGCGTTGTTCTGTTTCTTGCCCTGTCCTTGCTGAAACGGGAGCAGGCACCTACCGCGACTTTCAATACGCTAAAAGGTGAACAGCTGACGACGACATCGCTACGCGGCAAGGTAGTGCTGGTGAATTTTTGGGCAACCAGCTGCGGCAGCTGCATCGCCGAGATGCCGCAAATGGTCGGCACCTTCAACAAATACCGTGAGCGTGGTTTTGAGATGGTTGCAGTCGCGATGAGCTACGACCCGCCGCAGTACGTCCAGAACTATGCCGAGACTCGGCAGCTACCCTTCACCGTGGCACTCGACACCAATGGCAGTAATGCCAAAGCATTCGGCGATGTTCAGCTAACACCAACCGCTTTTCTGATCGACAAAGACGGCAACATCCTGAAGCGTTTTGTTGGCATTCCTGATGAGGCGGGTTTGCATAAGCTGATCGAAAAGGCACTCTCTACCTAAACCCGCTGCAAAGGTATCGCTGGCGTTGTTGGGCGCCGAGGGGGGGCACCTCCCGATTAGATGGTTACTAGCGCTGTGTCGTACGGCATCAAAAACTAAACGACACCCGCTTGATGCGCTTGCTGATCGGCGTGATATGAGCTGCGTACCATCGCGCCTACTGCAGCGTGTACAAAGCCCATTTTCTTGGCTTCCTGCTCAAACATATTGAACGTATCCGGATGCACATAGCGTCGTACGGGCAAATGGTCGCCGCTAGGCATCAGGTACTGCCCGATGGTCAGCATATCGACATGGTGCGCGCGCAGGTCGCGCATCACCTGAAGGATTTCTTCATCAGTTTCACCGAGCCCTACCATGAGGCCAGACTTGGTCGGGACGTCCGGACAAAAGGCTTTGAAGCGCTTCAGTAGTTCAAGCGAGTACGCGTAATCCGAGCCCGGTCGAGCTTCGCGGTAGAGGCGAGGCACGGTTTCAAGGTTATGGTTCATCACGTCCGGCGGCGCAGCCTGCAAAATCTCGAGTGCTCGGTCGATACGTCCGCGGAAATCGGGCGTGAGAATTTCTATACGGGTAGAGGGCGAAAGTGTGCGCACCCGTTGTATGCAATCAACAAAATGTGCAGCGCCGCCATCGCGCAGATCATCACGATCAACCGAGGTAATCACCACATAAGACAGATTTAGCGCTGCAATAGTGCGCGCCAGATTTTCTGGTTCGTTGACATCAAGCGGATCTGGGCGGCCATGACCAACATCGCAGAACGGACAGCGGCGGGTGCACTTGTCACCCATGATCATGAAGGTGGCGGTTCCTTTGCCAAAGCACTCACCAATATTGGGGCAAGACGCTTCTTCGCACACCGTGACGAGCTGGTTCTTGCGCAGTATGTCCTTAATCTCATAGAACCGCGTAGTCGGTGAGGCGGCCTTAACGCGAATCCAATCAGGTTTCGCCAGTTTTTCGGCGGGTACGATTTTGATGGGGATGCGCGCGGTTTTACCGGCACCCTTTTGCTTTTGGTTCGGGTCGTAGCGGGTATCGAGGGTATCGCCGGAATCAGACATGGCTCAGGGCATCAGTTGTTGTTCGAGCGCGCGCGCTAGTTGGTCTTGCACGTCAGATAGTGAGGTTTGCACACCTAGGCTACGCAGATCGACAGTCGCAAGACCGGGATAGCCGCAGGGATTGATCCATTCGAAAGGTTGCAAGTCCATTGCGACATTCAAAGAGACGCCGTGATAGGTGCAGCCATTGGCACGGATCTTCAAGCCCAGTGCAGCGATTTTTGCGCCACGTAATTCACCCTCTGCGACGTAAATACCCGGGGCACCCGCTTTGCGCTCACCGGCACAATTATACGTGGCAAGGGTCTCGATCACGGCTTGCTCAATGCGGTAAACAAACTCGCGGGGTAACAGGCGCCGGCCATCGCGCCGGAGGTCGAACAGCAGGTATGCGATAGCTTGTCCGGGGCCGTGGTAAGTGACCTCGCCACCGCGATCGGTTTGAACAATGGGAATGTGGTGCGCGTCGATCACATGGGCGGGGTCTGCCCCCAGCCCAAGGGTGTAGACCGGCGGATGCTCGACCAGCCACAACTGGTCCAGCGTGTTGCTATCACGCGTATCGGTAAAGGCGCGCATGGCAGCAAAACTCTGCTCGTAAGGCTCGACGCCTCGACGCAGAATCAGCATCTCGTGCATGCGGCTTACAGCACCACCTTGACCATCGCGTGTGACGATAGCTCACGGTAGAGATTATCGAGCTGCTCGCGACTAGTGGCGCGTATGGTTACGGTCAGCGCTAGATAGTTACCTTTAGACGAGGGCCGCATCGTCATTTTTCCGGCGTGGAAGTCGGGGTCATGGCGTTGAACCAGTTCAACCATGGTTTGCGCAAAGTCATCCTGCATGACGCCCATGATTTTGATGGGGAAATCGCTTGGATATTCAATCAGGCTTTCGCTAGGTAACGGCATCGTCCAGTCCTGCGATCAATGGGGTAGTAGCAGCCGTAGCGTATCGATCGAGCGGCCGACAATACTGGCGGCGGGTACCGGCTCAAGTGCCAGTAGCGGTACGCTGTTGACGACTTGATCATTCGCCACCAACTTCAGCGTACCGACTGGCGCGTACTGCGCGATCGGAGCAAGCAGTGGGTCAGTACGCTCAATTTGTGTAGTGATTTTCGGGCGGCTGCCCTGTGGCAGCGTCACATACACATCGCGATTAAAGCCAAGCTTCAATTCATTGGCCGCGCCTTTCCATACGGTTGGCGTGAGAACGACTTGGCCTTTGCTATACATTTTGTGGGTCTCGAAATTCTGAAAACCCCAATTCAGAAGCTTTTGACTTTCTTGTGCCCGTACTGAATCAGACACCGTACCAAGCACCACCGATAGCATGCGGCGATCACCGTGCGGTCCATTTGGGCGTTTGGCGGCGGCGATCAGGCAGTAACCCGCCGCCTGCGTGTGCCCGGTTTTGACGCCATCGACCGTTGGGTCCAGCCATAGCAGGCGATTTCTGTTGGGTTGCGTGATCTTGTTATAGGTGAAGCTCTTGGTGGAATAAATTTTGTAAAGCTCCGGGAAATCGATGATCAAGCGATTCGCCAGCGTCGAGAGGTCGCGTGCAGTCGCGTAATTTTCTGCGTGCGGTAGGCCATGGGGGTTGGCGAAGTGGGTATTTTTAAGACCTAGACTCAGCGCCGTGCGATTCATTTGCTCGACAAACGTGGCCTCATTTCCAGCGATTGCCTCGGCCAGCGTAATTGCTGCGTCATTGCCTGATTGAACGATTAGTCCGTACAACAGGTCTTGTATCCTTACCGGTGTTGATGGCTCGATGAACATCTTGGAGCTATCGCCATCAACCTTCCAAGCATTCACCGAAACATTCACGGTCTGTTGCAGGTCGATGCGCTTGTCTCTGACTGCTGAAAAAGCCAGATATGCGGTCATCAGTTTGGTAAGTGATGCAGGCTCGATCCGCATATCGGGTTCGTGCGCGGCGAGGATTTGGCCGCTGGTCGCGTCCATCAACAGCCATGAACGCGCAGCAAGCGTGGGAGGCGCGACCGGTTGAGCAGCTGCGTTGGCAAACAGGCACAGCGCGGCGCAGGCGGCCAGAAATTTTTTCATTGAATATAGATAGTTTCAGCAGCAAAAATGCTGCGCCGATTATAGCGCTGTGTGCTGCATGGCGATGGTGTTATGCAGAGTTACGCTGAGCGCCAAGCAGCAATTACGATCTGCTTGATATGGTGAAGCTTGCGATGGAAAAAATGATCAGCGCCGGGGATCACGACCACGGGTAGGTCTTGTGGCCGTGCCCAGTCGAACACATCGGCAAGTGGAATGGTGTCATCCTGCTCACCATGGATCAGCAGCGTATCTGGAGGCACCGGCGCGAGTTCCCATTTACCAGCGGCGCAACCCACCAAGACCAAACGCTCTGCACCCTTGCCTTGTGCCGCCAGTTGCTGATTGAGGCGCGACAGCACGAAAGTACCGAAAGAAAACCCACCCATAGCGATCGGTAGACCCGGATACAGCGTCACCATATGCGCATGAAGTAGCGCCATATCATCAGTCTCGCCGATACCGTGGTCATGCGAGCCTGCGGACTCACCCACGCCACGAAAATTCATGCGGGCGCAGACATAGCCGAGCGCAAGGAAAGCGCGCACCAGTGTTTGCACGACCTTGTTGTCCATGCTGCCGCCGTACAAGGGGTGCGGATGTGCGATGAGTGCAACGCCCAGCGGCGCTGCTTGCGCCGGCAGATCAAGCTTGCACTCGATGTGGCCGGCACCACCGGAGAGAGAGAATGATTGTGTCTGCGCGTTCATTGTTACTGTGGCACACCGCTCATCTTGCTGACAGCACGGTGGAATGAAGTCTAGATCTTCAAACGCTCGACCACCTTGCCCGCAACGATATGCGAATCGATGATCTCGTCGACATCATGTTCGTCGACATAGGTGTACCAGACCGCTTCGGGATAGATCACCATCACCGGACCCTCTTCACAGCGGTCCAGGCAACCTGACTTATTAATACGTACTTTGCCTTGGCCGTTCATATTGAGTGCTTTGATGCGACGCTTGGCGTGTTCCTGAGCGCGCTGGGCGCCGCGTTCAGCGCAGCATGCCCGACCATCGTCGCGCACATTGGTACAGATGAATACATGGTGCTGGTAGAAAGAATCGCTCATGACAAGGATGCAAATTAGGTGGTTTGGTAGCGCATGATACCGCCCTAGGCCTGACGTTGCGTCGGTCGCAGCAGAAGCCAAAGCGCAAACGCAGGCCAGAATAAAGACAAAAACTGTGCTGCGCCGTTGAAGTTCAGGAATTTGCCCTGTACCCATTCGCTAAGCGTTGACAGAAAATAGGGGTTCGATGGCAGCGTATTCAGCAGCATTAGGCATATCAGCAAAGCGACAATAGCGGCACGTCGCTGCGCTGCCACTGGTGCGAAAGACAGGCCCGTAAGCATCACCGCACCGACCAGCAATCCGCTGGCGGCAGAGGGGGTCAGCCAGGCAAACGCATCAGACGGCGAGAACAGCACCGCGTGTGCCAGCGCTTTGGTGATCGTCGCGGCCAGTAGCAACCCTATCGCCAGCAAGGCACGCGGCGCTTGCCGCCGTGTTTGGCACAGCAAGGTCAGGACCGCAGAAGTCATGCCGAGCGCGGTGACCACGATTTCTGCCAACAGAAAGTGCTCAATATCCAGACTGAAATCGCGCCAAAGTAGTTTGCCGATATCGACGGGCGCATCGAACCAATCCGACAGCATGGCCGATAGCGTGGGCAACCAGAGTCCGTGGCCAAACAAATAGGGTTGCGGATAAATCTGCGCCAGCGGCCAAAGCGCCACGACGATTAATCCTGCGCTTGATCGCGGGCCAAACCAATGCGACTTCAGTGTGCGCAGACGACTTTGCTTGAGCACGGGGGCTGATAGCCGTTGGCCTACGATGGCACCAATCAGGACACCGCTGGTGTTCGTAATCAGATCGAGTGTGCTCGGCACGCGCGAAGGCAAATAACTCTGTATACACTCCAGTAACACTGCGAGTAAAACGCCACTTACGATCGCACACAGCACCGCTGCCCTATCGGACACACGCGGATACAGCGCAAACACGATCAGCGCGCCGAGGGGAATATATCCGACCACATTCGTGATCAGATCAAATGTGGTCCAGTAATGGGGTAATCCCTCGAACAGATAAACCCATGGCGCGAGACCATTATTGCGCCAGCCTGCCCATGGATAACAACTGGCATAGATCACCAGCACGAGATAGCAGGCCAGGCCAAAGCGGGCAGTCATTGATGCCTGGGCCTCGCGGCTGCGATGCTCGGATGACTTCACTGGCAGGGTCGATGGCGGCGCCGACATGCGCTGCAGTGTATTGGACTTTGCAGCAGGCGTCATCCATCGCAGGCGTAGCCGATACAATGTGCCTATGAGTGATCCATTAGACGCCGAACGAATCGCCGCGCACTGTACTGCGGTCGGCGATGGTCTGGTTATCGAGGTCGTTGCAGAGACTGCCTCCACCAACGCTGATTTACGACAGCGCATCGATCAGTTGCGCGCACCTGTCCTGCGCGTCGCTGAGCAGCAGAGTGCAGGCCGTGGTCGTGCAGGTCGCGAGTGGCGCGCAGCGCCTGGTGACAGTTTGTGTTTTTCATTGGCCTGGCCGTTTTCACGCGGGCTGATGCAGTTGGCCGGTTTGCCACTGGCGGTTGGTGTTGCGCTCGCCGATACGCTGCGTGCGCTTAACCATCCGGTGACGCTGAAGTGGCCGAATGACTTATTGCTGGATGGCGCCAAGCTCGGTGGTGTGCTGGTCGAAACGGGTGTTACGCGCATCGACGGTAGCGAAATCGTGTGGGCAGTCGTTGGGGTCGGTTTGAATGTACACCCCAATGCGGCGCGCGATACCGGTGTGCCACACGATGTCGCAGCACTCGGCAAGAATATTGATCGCAATGCATTGCTAGCGACCATCACCGATGCACTGGTGGGCGCGCTTCGTTTATTTGATGCGCAAGGCCTTGCACCATTCATTGATCGTTGGCAGCGCTGGCATGCTTTTGCTGGATTGCCTGTGTGCGTGATGGATCAGGGCAAGTTGCTGCACGAGGGGATTGCACGCGGCATCGATGCCGCAG
>JBIKUP010000052.1:0-7457 GCA_044347535.1 Burkholderiaceae bacterium | reverse complement strand
AACCTCCGACCTACTGATTACGAATCAGTTGCTCTACCAACTGAGCTACATCAGCCAAGATTTGAAGTTTAGCAAATACCACTACCGCCCTACCAAACTGAAACGCTGAGGCTTGGAATCAGGTCGCTTAGTGGTAACCGGTCACTCGCTCGACTTCGTTTTTCGAGCCGAGGAATACCGCAACACGCTGGTGCAGTCCAGTCGGCTGAATACCCAAGATGCGTTGCTGGCCATCGGTGGCAGCGCCGCCCGCCTGCTCGATGATGAGCGACATCGGATTAGCCTCGTACATCAGCCGCAACTTGCCGGGCTTGTCGGGATCACGTGCATCGGCCGGGTACATGAAGATACCGCCCCGGTTCAAGATACGGTGAACGTCGGCAACCATGGAAGCAATCCAGCGCATATTGAAGTTCTTGTCACGCGGTCCGGCCTTGCCTTGTTCCAACTCGTCGATATAGCGGCGGACCGGCGGAAACCAGTGACGCGCATTTGACGCATTGATGGCGTATTCAGCGGTGTCGGCTGGAATCTTTATGTCACGCTGCGTCATTACCCATGAACCCATCTCGCGATCCAGCGTGAAGCAATTAACGCCATTACCCGTGGTGAGCACCAACATAGTCTGCGGACCATACACCGCGTAGCCTGCAGCCACTTGCTTGGTACCTACTTGCAAGAAGTCCTGCTCACTAGGCTCCTGCATGCCCTCAGGCGCTTTTAACACCGAAAAGATCGTGCCGATGGTGACATTAACGTCGATATTAGAAGAGCCATCCAGCGGATCAAACAGCAGCAGGTACTCACCCTTCGGATACCGGTTCGGTATCGGATGAAAGGATTCCATTTCTTCGGAAGCCATGGCTGCTAAATGCCCACCCCACTCATTCGCTTGCAGCAGAATTTCATTCGAGATGATGTCGAGCTTTTTTTGAATCTCACCTTGCACATTCTCGGTACTTGCTGCACCTAGTACATCGCCCAATGCGCCCTTGCTGACTGAATGACTGATGGTTTTGCAAGCACGCGAGACGACCTCGATCAGTAAGCGCAACTCAGAGGGAATTGTGTTGTGGAGTCGCTGCTCCTCAATCAGATGCTGGGTAAGGCTGATCCGCTTCATGAAAGATCCTGATCCTGGGAAGTCATTAGTTGGCGAGTGCCTTGCCGATCACTTCAGCAACGTCATTCGATAGTGCTTTGGTAGCCGCGACTTTTTCTAGCGCTGCCTTCATGCCAGTTTGCAGGTGCGGTGCGTACTTACGCCAGCGATCCAACGCACGCGCCAGTCGGGCTGCTACTTGCGGGTTGATCTCATTGAGCACAATCACCTGCTCTGCCCATAGCGCATAACCGGAACCATCTGCTGCATGGAATTGTGCAGGATTATTATTGCAGAAGGCGAACAACAAACTACGCGCACGGTTTGGGTTTTTGATAGTGAATGCCGGATGTCGCATCAGCTCGCGTATACCCGCAGCCGTGGTTGCATGGGATACCGCCTGTAGGCTGAACCATTTATCAATCACCAGGGCTTCGCTCTCGAAGTCTTGATAAAACTGGTGCAAAGCATCCGCTGCCGCAGGGTGATCATTGTTGGTCATGGCAGCCAGTGCGGCCAAACGATCAGTCATGTTGCCGGCACCTGCCAGTTGCGATTGCAGCATGGCTTGGACCGAGGTATCGCGTAACTCAGCCAGATAACTCAACCCGTTATTGCGCAATGCGCGCCGACCGGTGTGTTCAGGCTCTGGGCTATAGGCGCCAATTACTTCATTAGCAGCATAGACCTTTTGCAATTCAGCTTGCAGCGAATGCGCAAGGAAGCGACGCAATGATCGGCGCGCTTGGTGAATCGCTTGCGGGTCGATCACTTCAACCTGCTCAGAAAGCATACTTTCAGACGGCAGGGTAAGCACCAGGTCACGGAAAGCGGGATCGAGCGTGTTATCAACGAGCAGTGCACCCAACGCGTTGGTGATCAATTGATCGAGGGAATTGGATGGATAACGCTGCTCTACCGTAACACCATCCACCGCCAAAGCTAACAGGCGACGCGTCATTAGACGCTGACCTGCCTCCCAACGGTTGAATGGGTCGCTATCGTGCGCCAGCAAGAAAGCAAGTTCATCGTCGGTATAGTCGTACTCAAGAACAACAGGCGCGGAGAAATCACGCAGCAGCGACGGCACTGGTGCTTGCTCAATACCTTCAAATCTGAAAGCTTGCGTGTGCTCGGTCAGCTCCAGCACCTTCGTAGTTGGCAAGGGCCGAATGGCGTGATCATGTGATGCACTGTCTTGCTTTAGTCTGAGCGGTAAATCATTACCTTGCGCATCGATCAGACCGACAGCTACTGGAATATGCATCGGCAGTTTGTGCCGCTGATCGGGTGTGGCCGGGCAGGTTTGAGTCAGTTGTAGGGTGTAGGTGTGATTGACTTCGTCATACTCGGTCTGCACTTTAACTCTCGGGGTTCCCGCCTGACTATACCAACGCTCAAACTGTGCCAAGTTGCGACCCGCGGCATCGGCCATCGCAGCCCGAAAATCATCACAGGTCACTGCCTGACCATCATGCCGAGCGAAGTACAAATCCATCCCTTGACGGAATGCCTCTCGCCCCAGCAAGGTCTGGTACATACGCACGACCTCAGCACCTTTTTCATAGATGGTAAGGGTGTAGAAATTATTAATCTCGACGTAAGAGTCAGGGCGTACAGGATGCGCCATCGGACCACCATCTTCCGGAAACTGTGCGGCGCGTAGCACGCGTACATCTTCGATACGCTTGACTGCCCGGCCACTGGCGCTACCCATCATGTCCGCTGAAAATTCTTGATCACGGAAAACCGTCAAGCCCTCTTTGAGTGACAGCTGAAACCAGTCACGGCAAGTAACGCGATTACCGGTCCAGTTATGGAAATACTCATGCGCGACGACGGATTCAATGCCTGCGTAGTCAGCATCAGTAGCGATACGCGAATTCGCTAATACGTATTTGGTATTGAAGATATTCAGACCTTTATTTTCCATCGCCCCCATGTTGAAGTCGCCCACAGCGACAATCATGAAGCGATCAAGATCAAGCTCTAGACCAAAGCGTTCTTCATCCCACCGAATACTTTTTATCAGTGACGACATGGCATGCGCGGTTTTGTCGAGGTTGCCCTCTTCAACCCACACCTGCAATAAAGCGTCGCGGCCGGACTTCAGACGAATATGCTGTTCTTCGCAGACCAGTTTGCCCGCCACCAAAGCAAACAAATACGACGGCTTTTTGAAAGGATCTTCCCACAAGGCGTAGTGCCGGCCATCGCCAAGGTCGCCTTCCTCAATCAAGTTACCGTTAGAAAGTAGTACCGGATACTGCTGCTTATCTGCACGCAGCATGACGCGGTACTTCGCCATCACATCGGGACGATCAGGGAAATAAGTGATTTTCCGGAAACCCTCTGCTTCACATTGAGTGAAGAAATTTCCGTTCGAAACATACAGCCCCATCAACGAGGTATTTTTTTCGGGCTCGATCAGGGTCTCGATTTCCAGCACCACATGATCCGGCGCATTCGGAATCCGCAATGTTCCGGTACGCAGGCTGTACTCGCGCTTGCTGAGGGCTTTACCATTCATCCGTAAAGCCACCAGCTGCAATGAGTCACCGTGCAAGATGAGTTCTCGCTGCTTGCTGTCTGGATTACGCCGCAGTGTGCTGCGCGCCGCTACCCGCGTGTGCCCGGGGTCAAGATCAAAGCCGATATCAATGCTGTCCGCCAAATAGGCTGGTGGCTGGTAGTCTTGACGATGAATGGCAACAGCAGTGTCAGTGCGCATGGCGTTGTGATGAGATGCAATATTAATCAGCAGCGCATTTTACCAAGGCGGAAGGCCGCGGTAATATCCAAGCACGCTTTAATTGGAGGACACATGCCAGCGTGGGAAAGAGGGTTTTTAGTCGTACTCATGGCGTTTTCTTTCTTGGTGTCGGGTTGCGCCACGAAAATTCGCTCAGAGGTCACGTCGTTTCATCACTGGCCCGCGGATGTTGCTGGCCGCAGGTTTTCATTTGTCCATGAGGGCGATGAAAGCCAGAGCCTGGAACGCCAAAGCTATGAAAACCTGGTGCGTAGCGAGCTGCTGAAGCTCGGTCTGGCTGAACGAACCACTGAAGCAGCGTCGCAACTCTCGGTACGCGTGGATTATCGAATCAACGGTCGAGACATTCAGGTGATCGAAACCGTCCTGGTCGACCCTTGGTACGGTACACCCTGGTACGGCCCGGGTTTCTACAATCCGTACTGGGGTTGGTACGGCTATGGATCACCTTATTACGGGCCGATGTGGCCAAGCATGCCGGTCGCCCGCGAGCAGTCACGGCGTTATTCGGTGTTTCAACGCGAGCTGCGAATACGCATCACCGACAAAGCTACCGAACAAACTTGGTTTGAAGTGACAGTGAAAAGCGAAGGCGAGCAAGGCAATCTTGCAAGCGTAATGCCCTACCTGGTACAAGCCGCGTTCAAGGATTTCCCCGGCACACACGGTGTGCCGAGGGTGATTGAGATGAAGTTCAAAAAGTAACAAAGTATCTGGGGGTAAATGTCTCTCAAGACTATGGGATCAAAATTGTTGAACCCGTCGTCTTGCGTGACTCCAAATCGATATGCGCTTGCCGTGCATCCTTCAAGGCATAGCGCTGATTGATCTCGATCTTCACCTTGCCACTAGCGACCATGTCGAACAACTCGTTGGCGGTCGCTTCAAGATCGATACGCGTTGCGGTATAGCTGAACAGGGTTGGCCGCGTCACGAACAAGGAGCCGCGCGATGCGAGTTCTTGCAATGAAAACGGCGGCACTGGCCCTGATGCCGAGCCATAGCTGACCATCATTCCCATCGGCGACAAGCAATCCAGCGATTTCGTCCAGGTATCTACACCAATCGAGTCGTAGACCACGGGTACGCCTTTGCCACCGGTGATCTCTTTCACGCGTGCGACGAAGTCTTCTTTGTTGTAGTTGATGGTATGCGTGCAACCATGCGCCTTAGCTAACGCAGCTTTCTCGTCGGATCCGACGGTACCAATCATGGTGACGCCGAGCGCCTTTGCCCATTGGCAGGCAATCAGACCAACGCCGCCGGCCGCCGCATGAAACAGGATGGTTTCACCCCCCTTCAACGGAAAGGTGCGTCGGAACAAATACTGCACCGTCATGCCTTGCAACATCATTGCAGCAGCCGTATCGAAATCGATAGCGTCCGGCAGTTTTACCAAACCAGCGGCCGGCATCACGCGCACTTCTGCATACGCACCCGGTGGTCGGCATGCATAAGCAACACGATCGCCCACTTTCACCTCGCTTACGCCAGCACCAATAGCCTCGACCACACCAGCACCCTCCATACCGATGCCAGCCGGCAGCGGTTGCGGGTAGAGCCCGGTTCGGAAGTAGACATCGATGTAGTTGAGTCCGATGGCATGATGCCGGACACGCGCTTCGCCTGGCCCAGGCTCGCCAACCTCGACATCAACGTATTCCATGACCTCTGGGCCACCGTTCTTGAAGCACCGGATTGCTTTTGTCATTACTACCCCCGCAATGATTGTTTCCAAAACCCCGGATCATACCGACAATCGCGCGATGCCTGCGAACCTACGAACCAAACCGATAGACGGCAAAAAGGGGGTCAAAATCCCGGTGTAAGCGCCCTGTTTCTCGCCGCCAGGGGTCATTTTGGCAAGGCCGATATGTTAAGATCGCGTCCCGGTTTGCAAGCCGCCAGCGCGC
Organism: Burkholderiaceae bacterium; assembly: GCA_044347535.1. Lineage (GTDB taxonomy): Bacteria > Pseudomonadota > Gammaproteobacteria > Burkholderiales > Burkholderiaceae_D > Pernthalerella. The sequence goes on along the minus strand of JBIKUP010000052.1, from coordinate 1,669 downwards.
CGAAAAATCGGCGTAAATCGTTGATTTTAAATAAGTATTTGCCGACCTAAGCGCGGCACCTCAGGATCAGGAAGACGCACCGACATGGCTGGACATAGTAAGTGGGCCAACATCAAGCACAAGAAGGCGGCGACCGATGCCAAGCGCGGCAGAATTTGGACCCGTCTGATCAAAGAGATTACCGTTGCCGCTCGCTTGGGTGGGGGTGAAATTATTTCGAATCCGCGGCTCCGCTTGGCGGTTGACAGAGCGGCTGACGCGAACATGCCCAAAGATAACGTCAACCGTGCGATTCAGCGCGGCACCGGCGGGCTGGAAGACGCGAACTATGAAGAGATCCGGTATGAAGGTTACGGCCTGAATGGCGCTGCGGTGATGGTCGATTGCATGACTGATAACCGCGTGCGCACCGTCGCCGAGGTTCGGCATGCCTTCAGCAAGTTCGGTGGCAACATGGGCAGCGAAGGCTCGGTCGCTTTCCTGTTCAAGCATTGCGGTCAAATCTTGTTTGCGCCGGGCACGAACGAAGACGCGCTGATGGAAGCCGCACTGGAAGCCGGTGCGGAAGATGTGATTGCCGATGATGAGGGTGGGTTTGAGGTCATCACCGATCCGCATGAGTTCTCTCGAATCCGCGAGGCGCTGGAAAAAGCCGGTTTCACGCCAGCGTTGGCCGAGGTGACGATGAAACCCTCGACCAGTACAGAGCTTGCCGGCGACGATGCGATAAAAATGCAAAAACTGCTTGATGCGCTGGAAAACCTCGACGATGTTCAAGAGGTCTATACCAACGCCGTCATCAATGAATGACCTTCTCCGCTGTTTGTCAGCGCCGCACACCCGATATCCATTTAATTGCTCATGAAGATTCTCGTTGTAGGTTCAGGTGGCCGTGAACACGCGCTGGCGTGGAAGCTGGCTCAATCAAAACGTATTCAGATCGTGATGGTGGCGCCCGGCAATGGTGGTACCGCGTCCGATCAGCGTCTGAAAAATGTACCCATCACCGATCCCAAGCAACTCGCCGACTTTGCCGAGCAAGAGCACATTGCATTAACTATCGTTGGGCCGGAAGCGCCACTGGCGGCAGGTATCGTCGATCTGTTCCGGGAACGTGGCTTAAAAATCTTTGGCCCTACGCAGCGCGCAGCGCAGCTTGAGGCTTCGAAAGATTTTGCGAAATCGTTCATGCTACGTCACGGCATACCGACAGCCCATTCTCAAACCTTCGCAGACGTCGCAGCCGCGCATCAGTATGTTGATCAGCAAGGTGCTCCAATCGTCATCAAGGCGGACGGCCTTGCTGCAGGTAAAGGAGTCGTGGTCGCGATGACGCTTGATGAAGCGCATCAGGCCATCGATATGATGTTGGCAGATAACCGCCTTGGCGACGCAGGCGCACGCGTCGTGATCGAGGAATTTCTCGAAGGTGAAGAAGCAAGCTTCATCGTCATGGTCGATGGTAGCAATGTGCTTCCACTCGCCACCAGCCAGGATCATAAACGCCTGCTGGACAATGATCAGGGGCCGAACACCGGTGGTATGGGCGCGTACTCACCTGCACCCATCGTTACACCGCAGCTCCATGCGCGGGTCATGCGCGAAATTATTCTACCCACTGTACATGGCATGGCCAAAGAAGGTGAGCCTTACACCGGCTTTTTATACG
>JBIKUP010000051.1:0-7661 GCA_044347535.1 Burkholderiaceae bacterium | reverse complement strand
CTCGTGATAGGCATTGAAAATCTCGCCCTCGTCCAAGCCCAGCGACTCGACAATGTACTGGTAGGCGTGAGTATGGATTGCCTCTTCAAAGGCTTGGCGCAGCAGATACTGACGGCACTCGGGCGCGGTGATGAAGCGGTAGGTACCGAGCACGATATTGTTCGCCGCCAAGGAGTCGGCCGTTACAAAAAAGCCGAGGTTGCGTTTTACCAAGCGGCGCTCGTCTTCAGTCAGACCGTTCGGATTCTTCCACAGCTCGATGTCGCGCTGCATGTTGATTTCCTGCGGCATCCAGTGGTTGGCGCAACCGGCAAGGTACTTGTCCCAAGCCCACTTGTACTTGAACGGCACCAACTGGTTGACGTCGGTCTGGCCATTAATAATGCGCTTGTCGACCGCGTTCACGCGGTTGCTGGCATCCGCAAGCGGCTCGGTACGGGCAAGGATGCCCGGGTCAAGCGCTGCGTCCGCCAATGGCGCGAACGGCGGGGTCGGCATCACTGCTTGCAAGCGAGGCGCAGGTTGCGAGGTGCGCGGTGCTGCTGCCGTTGCTTCATCATCCCAAGAGAGCATGTTGTATTCCTTCTGGTACGTAAGACATCAAGGATAGATGTTTATTGCAATGTCGGCTTGCGCAGCATCTGTCTGCGCAAGTCGACTGCTGTTTACTGGCAAGCCTCGCACTCTTCGAAGCCCGGATCACCGGGTCGCAAGTAGCAGGCAGCGCCATCGGCGGCGGCGGCTGAAGCCGGCGGCATGTCTGAAGAGACTGCGTTGAGCGAACCGACCTTGGTAGTGGACTTCTCTACGTGGGTAGCCGCCATGGTGCGGAGGTAATAGGTCGTCTTCAGACCGCGTAGCCAAGCCAGCTTGTAGGTCTCGTCGAGACGCTTGCCAGATGCGCCGGCCATGTAGATGTTGAGCGACTGCGCTTGGTCGATCCACTTCTGGCGACGCGAAGCGGCCTCGACCAGCCAGCTCGGCTCGACCTCGAACGCGGTTGCGTACAACGCGCGCAAGTCTTCAGGGATGCGGTCGATACGTGCCAGGCTACCGTCGAAGTACTTAAGATCAGCGACCATTACCTCGTCCCACAGCCCACTCGCTTTTAGGTCACGCACCAAATACTCATTGATGTCGGTGAACTCGCCAGACAAGTTGGACTTGACGTACAGGTTTTGGTAAGTCGGCTCGATACATGCCGAGACACCGATGATGTTCGAGATGGTCGCGGTCGGCGCGATCGCTACGCAGTTGGAGTTGCGCATGCCGTGCTGCTTGATGCGAGCGCGCAGCGCTGGCCAGTCCATGGTCTCAGCCGTGTCGACTTCCAGATAACCGCCGCGCTCCTCAGCCAGCAATTTCAGCGAGTCCTGCGGCAGGATGCCGCGATCCCACAACGAGCCACGGTACGAGCTGTAGGTGCCGCGCTCTTCAGCGAGCTCAGTCGACGCCATGTAAGCGTAGTAGCAGACTGCTTCCATCGAACGGTCGGCGAACTCGACCGCATCTTTCGATGCATACGGCACACGCATGACATGCAGGCAGTCCTGAAAGCCCATGATGCCCATACCTACCGGGCGGTGACGCAGGTTGGAGTCGCGCGCTTTTTTGACCGAGTAGTAGTTGATGTCGATCACGTTGTCGAGCATACGCATCGCGATACGGATCGTGCGCTGCAGCTTTTCGTGATCGAGCTTGCCATCTTTCATGTGCGCAGGCAGATTCACCGAGCCGAGGTTGCAGACGGCGATCTCGGTCTCGTTGGTGTTCAGCGTGATCTCGGTGCAAAGATTGGAGCTGTGCACAACGCCAACATGCTGCTGCGGCGAGCGGATGTTGCACGGATCCTTGAAGGTGATCCATGGGTGTCCAGTCTCGAACAGCATCGAGAGCATTTTGCGCCAGAGGTCGTTCGCCTGCACTTTCTTGAACAGCTTCATTTCGCCGGAGGCGCAGCGTGCCTCATAGCGCAAGTAGGCTTCCTCGAACTTCTTGCCGTACAAGTCGTGCAGATCCGGCACATCGGAGGGCGAGAACAGCGTCCATTCGCCTTTCTCCATGACGCGCTTCATGAACAGATCCGGAATCCAGTTCGCGGTGTTCATGTCATGCGTACGGCGGCGATCATCGCCGGTGTTCTTGCGCAGGTCGAGGAACTCCTCGATATCCATGTGCCAAGTCTCGAGGTAGGCGCAGACCGCGCCCTTACGCTTGCCACCTTGGTTGACCGCAACGGCGGTATCGTTCACGACCTTCAGGAACGGCACAACGCCTTGCGACTTGCCATTGGTGCCTTTGATATGAGCACCGAGCGCGCGCACTGGCGTCCAGTCATTGCCCAGACCACCTGCGTACTTGGCGAGCAGTGCGTTTTCTTTGATTGCCTCGTAAATACCGTCGAGATCATCTGCTACCGTGGTCAGGTAGCACGACGAGAGCTGCGAGCGCTGGGTACCCGAGTTGAACAGAGTCGGTGTCGAGCTCATGAAATCGAAGCTCGATAGCAGGTGATAGAACTCAATAGCGCGGGCTTCGCGATCGATCTCGTTCAGTGCCAAGCCCATTGCGACGCGCATGAAGAATGCCTGCGGCATCTCGATACGGGTGCCCTGTACATGCAGGAAGTAGCGGTCATACAGTGTTTGCAGACCAAGATAACCAAACTGCAGATCGCGCTCCGGCAACAAGGCGGCTGCCAGCTTAGGCAGATCAAACTGCGACAGCTTGTCGTCCAGGAGCTCAGCTTCCACACCGCGCTTGATGAAACGCGGGAAGTAGTCGAGGTAAGCTTCTTGAGCGTCGGCCTGCGCTACCTCGCGACCGAACACCTCTTTGCGAATGGTGTGCATCAGCAGTCGCGCGGTAACCTGGCTATAGGCCGGGTCTTTTTCCATCAGCGCTCGCGCAGCAAGAATGGCGGACTTGTAGAGCTCTTCAACTGGCACGCCGTCGTACAGATTGCGCACGGTCTCGTGCAGGATTGCGTCAGCGTCAACATGCTGCTCCAAACCGATACACGCAGCGCTGATCATTTTCATCAGTTTGTCTTGATCCAGCGCGACACGCTGGCCGTCGACATCGATCTGTATGGTGGTGTGCGGCTCGGTCTCAGCCTTGGCCTGCTGCTGCTGCGCACGCTCTTCTTGCCGCTTAGCGCGGTACAACACATAGGCACGGGCTACGTCATGCTCGCCCGAGCGCATCAGCGCGAGTTCGACTTGATCTTGAACGTCCTCGATATGGAAGGTTCCGCCAGCAGGCTGACGACGCATCATCGCGCCAACCACGCCCTGCGTAAGATGCTCAACCAGTTCGCGCACACGCGCTGAGGCCGCACCTTGACCGCCATTCACCGCGAGGAAAGCCTTGGTCATCGCAATCGAAATCTTGGATGGCTCGAAGCCCACCACCGCGCCATTACGCCGGATGATCCGATAATCGGACAGCGCAGCCGTCTGCGCTGGTGTGGAGGGCGCGAGCGCGGGAGCGACGGGCACGAACTCGGGCGAAACCTTGCCGGAAGTATCCTGAGATGTAAGCACTGCGCCTCCTGAAAAAAACGCCGGATTCGAAGATCCGGTTGTTTGAGCTATGCCGGGTGATATCCCGGCACTGTTATCGATTTTTCCCCAAAACAGATACCAAGCATCCTGAAAATGCCGGCCCAGCTTGGAAAAAGGTTTACTGCCGATGGGCTCCGACCAATCCCGATTTGCCTCGGAATGTTCCGAAAAACAGCGGTGGCACTTGTGATGCTTGGTCGGATCAGTTGGAACGCTTTGCCACTATATCTAGTGGATTAGCGGCAAGCAGGTACTAATTGTAGTGCCCAAGCAGGCAAGTTGCAACCGGTATTTGGACCAAATCAGATAGGAAAACTTACTAGTTGACCTGCTTTAGAGGTGGCGAGTTGATCCGGATTTTGCAGTGCCGCGAGCGCACCACGAAAGTGCATCCAATCGAACCTGGGCCCGGGATCGGTCTTGCGATCAGGCGAAATATGTTGGTGACCGCACACATTGGTGATCGGATGCGCTCGCAAAAGCGCCGCAGTGACCGCCGCTAAAGTTGCATATTGCGCATCGCAATATTCGTCGCTATCGGTACCTTCCATTTCAATCCCGATCGAAAAGTCATTACAACGCTCTCGCCCATTGAAATTCGACGCACCCGCGTGCCATGCACGGTCATGGGTGGAGACGAACTGCAGCAACTCGCCGTCGCGTCGAATCAGAAAGTGTGCGGAAACCCGCAGCCCTCTGAGTTGCGCAAAATAGGGGTGAGCGTCGCAATCGAGCCGATTAGCGAAAAGATCCTCGATGTATTGCCCACCAAACTCGCCGGGCGGCAGGCTGATGTTATGCACCACCAACAAGCTAATCTCGGCGCCTTCAGGGCGCCCATCAAAATTGCTGCACTCAGCGCGCCGCGCCTTGCGGCACCAGCCAGCGTCGTCGATGGGGTAGCTTGATTCATTCGTACTCATGGATGGCCAGTCGTTGCATGCGGTATCTCAATTGCCGCAAGCTTATCCCAAGCAGTTGCGCGGCTTGTGTTCGCTGAAAACGCGCCTGGCGCAATGCCCGCCTAAGCAGAGCTCGCTCCACCATGCGAAGGTGGGCAGGCAGGCACAGTGGCAAGGCCGCATCGGCGTGATCAGGACTGGCCGGAAATGACTCAAGCGTGCTCGGCAACCTTAGCGCAGGCTCAAACTGTAAATCTTCCGCTTCTATGGTCTGATCCGGCACCATGGCGAGCGCGCGCTCGAGGATATTCTCCAGCTCGCGCACGTTACCGGGAAAATCATGGGCGCATAGCCGCACCATGGCGCCCGCGGATAACTGAGGCCGACGATCTGCGGCTAATCTGTTCAAAATGGCGTCGCAAAGCAGCGGGATATCTTGGCGGCGGTCACGTAATGGTGGCAAACGCAATTCAATCACTTGCAAGCGGTAGTACAAGTCCTGACGAAACTCTCCACGCCGTACGGCATCTGAAAGATCACGGTTAGTTGCCGACACAATCCGCACGTCAACCGTTTCCTCACGCTGACCACCTAGCTTACGCACGCTGCGCTCCTGCAATGCGCGCAATAACTTCACCTGCATGGACGGCGGTAATTCCGCAACCTCATCGAGAAACAGCGTGCCGCGATGCGCCGCCTGAAAAAAACCGCTGCGTTCTTCATGGGCCCCCGTAAATGCACCACGGCGGTGACCGAAAAACTCCGACTCCATCAGCGCCTCGGGAATCGCACCGCAATTCACTGCAATGAAGGGGTGCGCGCTTCGCTGGCTATGGCTATGCAAGTCACGCGCCGCAAGTTCCTTACCGCTACCGGACTCTCCGACAATCGCGACTGCCGCCTCGCTGTCCGCAATCCGCACAATCTGTTCGCGCAATGCGCGCATAGAGGGTGCCTCGCCAATCAGGCGAAAACGGGATATTGCAGACGGGGATGCAAAGGAGGCGCGCAACATGCACTCGGCAAAAAACGAAAACGCGCAAGGGTAAGCGAATGAGAGGATCGACGCACCTGGGTGCGCGCTGAATGCAACAGATCCACTGTGTATCAGCGCAACTCGCCAAGCGGCGGCTGATCTACAGCTCGGCAAAACAGGCCGGCGCGCAACTAGAAACCAATGATTTTTGCTTGGAGGCGAAAAGCTCAGCCGCCGGAATGACGTAAGCGATGCTCATCGCCACAAAAATGCAGCTCACCCGTGCCTTGAACGGATTCGGATAAAGGCAGGTGGATGCCGCAATGGGCGCAAGACACCATTTTTTCGGTTGATGCGCCCGCCTCGGGGGATGGCTCAGTTGCCGCTGATGCTTCCTGCGATGGCGAAGCGGGCGGTGATTTTTTGCTCAAGTACCAGCGCCAGCCCACATAAAGCAGTAGCGCCCACAGCACATATTTCACGTCACGCTCCGTTGGAGCACTACTTCCAGCACGAAACGGCTACCAACGTAAGCGAGCAACAGTGTCGCAAAACCGGTCAGTACAAAGGATAGGGCGGTCTTGCCACGCCAGCCTCGCCACTGACGGCCGGTCAGCAAAGCACCAAACAGTAGCCAGGACAGTAGGGTGAATACCGTCTTGTGCTCGAAACGGAATGGTTTGCCGAATACCTGCTCGGAAAAGAAAATGCCCGACAGCATGGTGAGCGTCAGCAGTACAAACCCGATGGTGATCATTCGGAATAGCAAACGCTCCATGGTCAGCAGAGGCGGAAGACGATCAATGGCACCAAGCAACCAACCACGATGCATCGCCGGTGCTGTCAGTGCATGCAGCCGCGACTCCTGCATCGCCATTAGCACGGCCTGAAACGCGGCAATAGTGAGCGAGCCATAAGCCAGCGTCGACAACACGATGTGCCACGAGAATAGGGGCGTCTTGTCCGCCAGTGAGATCAGGGTGCCGGGAAATGCGAGCGGCAGAGCGGCAACTGCCGCAGCACTCGGCAACACCAGCCGACGCAAACCATCGACCGCACGCTGGCGATTTTCCAGCCAGTAGGCCGCCACCGACAGCCACAACGCAGCGGAAAGCATTATGGCGAAACCCATGCGCAAGAAATTTGGCTCGATGGCAATCAACGCCAGAGCGAATCCGTGCAAGCACCATGCGACCACGGTGCCAATTGCGACGACACCTCGGCGCTGCTCGGGTAACAGTGCACAGATCAAATACAGCAGCGCCGCAGCCGGGATCACGAAGACTTGCATGCCCTGAGTGTACACCAAGGCATACCGTGATCTGCCAAGGCGCTAAGGTAAAATCAAGCAGCGGCGCCCATTGCAAACAACTTGCTTTTGCTGGCGCGACATTCGTCCCATCCTACTCATCTCCATGCTCAATAATCTCACCCAGCGGCTGTCGAAAGTAGTCAAGACCATGCGCGGCGAGGCGCGTCTGACCGAAGCGAACACAGCTGACATGTTGCGCGAAGTCAGGCTCGCTCTGTTGGAAGCGGATGTCGCGCTACCGGCGGTACGCGACTTCATCGCCAGAGTCAAAGAAAAAGCGCTCGGTGAAGAAGTGATCGGATCACTCACCCCGGGCCAGGCGCTGGTCGGCGTGGTGCACGATGAATTGGCCAAGCTGATGGGTGCCGATCTCGGACCCGACGCTGCGCAGCTCTCGTTTGCAACACAACCACCCGCAATCATTCTGATGGCCGGTCTGCAAGGTGCAGGTAAGACGACGACCGTCGGCAAGCTTGCCAAATATCTGCAAGAACAGAAAAAGAAAAAGGTACTGACCGTCTCGACCGACGTCTACCGGCCTGCTGCTATCGGGCAGCTGGAAACCGTCGCCGCACAAGTAGGTGCCGACTTTTTCCCCTCGCAAGCGTCACAAAAACCCGTTGATATCGCGCTCGCTGCGGTCGACTGGGCGAAGAAACACCACCATGAGGTGCTGTTGATTGATACCGCGGGTCGGCTTGGTATCGACGAGATGATGATGGCCGAGATCAGCGCGCTCCACGCAGCCGTGAAGCCAATTGAGACACTATTCGTTGTCGATGCCATGCTCGGGCAGGATGCCATCAATACCGCGCGCGCCTTCAATGAGGCCCTGCCATTGACAGGGATCGTGCTCACCAAGTTAGATGGCGATGCACGCGGCGGCGCTGCACTCTCGGTACGCC
>JBIKUP010000050.1:0-7764 GCA_044347535.1 Burkholderiaceae bacterium | reverse complement strand
ACGTATGGCTTCCACCCGCCTGCCGGATAAGCCACTGGCTGATATTGCGGGCAAACCGATGGTGGTGCGTGTTGCCGAGCGTGCGGCTTTATCGAACGCGTCGCGCGTGATTGTCGCTACTGATCACGCACTGGTGGTGGCTGCCTGTGAGCAGGCTGGTGTCGAGGTAAGAATGACGCGTGCTGACCATCCCTCCGGCACAGACCGCATTGCCGAGATAGCCGCTGATTTGCCTTTGTCCGATGATGCAGTCATTGTGAATGTGCAGGGTGATGAGCCGCTGATCGATCCAGAGCTCATCAATGCTTGCGCCGAGCGTGTCAACGCAAGTACCCCGGTTGCGACCGCGGCGCACATGATCCATCAGATCGCCGAAGTATTCAATTCGAATGTCGTGAAGGTCGTGCTTGATGCTAAGGGTGATGCGCTGATGTTTTCGCGCGCGCCGCTGCCTTGGCACCGAGACGGATTTGCGCGCGATACGCAATCCATGCCGCCGGATTACACACCGTTACGACACATCGGCATTTACGCTTACCGGCGCGATTTTCTGCTGCGCTACCCCAAGCTTGCCGTATCACCGCTGGAAACCATTGAAGCGCTGGAGCAGTTGCGTGTGCTGTGGCACGGCCACCGCATCGCGGTTCATCTAGTTGATGAAGCGCCGGCTGCTGGCATCGATACACCCGAAGATCTCGAGCGCGTGCGAAAGCATTTTGCCGTTTGAGCAAGTTCAATCATGCATCAACCAAAAGGGCGCAGCGTATTCTGTGGTAAGTTTCGGGCAAGCTAAACATCTGACAATAATGCCGTGCAGCGTTTCAGCGACGCGCCAAAGGCATAAACGAACAAGGACTCACCATGCGGCTCATCCTTTTGGGACCTCCAGGTGCCGGTAAAGGCACGCAGGCTGCTTTTATCAAAGAGAAATTCAATATCCCGCAGATTTCTACCGGCGATATGCTGCGTGCTGCGGTGAAGGAAGGCACGCCTCTCGGCTTGGCAGCAAAAAAAGTGATGGATGCGGGCGGCTTGGTATCCGACGACATCATCATCGGCCTGGTTAAAGATCGATTGACGCATGACGATTGCGGCAAGGGCTATCTGTTCGACGGTTTCCCGCGCACCATTCCTCAGGCTGAAGCGATGAAAGAGGCGGGTGTGACGATCGACTACGTGCTGGAGATTGATGTGCCCAATGAGGCCATTGTTGAACGCATGAGCGGGCGTCGTGTGCATACTGCCTCTGGTCGAACCTATCACGTGAAATTCAACCCGCCGAAGGTCGCTGGTAAAGATGATGTGACCGGTGAAGATCTGATACAGCGCGATGACGATCGCGAAGAAACCGTGATGAAGCGACTTGATGTTTATCATGATCAGACCGTGCAGCTTGTGGGTTACTACAATGATTGGGCTGCATCAGGTCAACCGGGGGCGCCGGCTTATCGCAAAATCTCCGGGGTAGGCGCAGTTGAGGAGATTCGCGACCGTGCACTCGCGGCGCTCTCTACTTGAAGTTGTAAATTACAGCGGACTATGGGTCCGCTTTTTATTTGCTCGCGCGTGTTTAATGCGTTTAGCCGATATTCGAGACGTGGCAGGGGCATACATCGCCCATGTCGTTAGTGTGGTGGTAGCAATAGAACCAGCCGAATCGAGCTGGAACGGTAGTTTTCATAATTGGTAGGTACTTCTGGAGGAGACGTATGGCATCGACAGGCTTGTGGTTTGCGGTAGCTTGCGGCGTAATTGCCGTGATCTATGGCTTGATCTCGCGCAGCTGGATTATGAGCAAGGACCCCGGCAATGAACGCATGCAGGAAATTGCTGCAGCGATTCAGGCGGGCGCTGCGGCTTATCTGGCGCGTCAGTACCAGACCATCGCAATGGTCGGCGCGGTACTAGCGATCTTGATTGGTATTTTCCTTGATCTGCCCACCGCTGCCGGCTTCGTGCTCGGCGCAGTGCTGTCAGGTGCTTGCGGCTTCATCGGTATGAATGTGTCGGTGAGTGCCAACGTGCGGACCGCGCAGGCGGCAACGCAAGGCATTGGCCCGGCGCTCGACGTTGCTTTCCGTGGTGGCGCAATCACCGGCATGCTGGTGGTTGGCCTCGGGCTGCTCGGCGTCTCGATTTTCTTCTGGTTGATTGGTGGTCTCGAGCACGCTGACCCAGTCACCCTGAAGCCATTGCTCGGCTTCGCGTTTGGTTCGTCGCTGATTTCTATCTTCGCCCGACTCGGTGGTGGCATCTTCACCAAGGGCGCTGACGTCGGCGCTGACTTGGTGGGTAAAGTCGAGGCAGGTATTCCCGAGGATGATCCACGTAACCCCGCAGTGATTGCCGATAACGTCGGCGATAACGTCGGTGACTGCGCGGGTATGGCGGCCGACTTGTTCGAGACCTACGCCGTAACGCTTATTGCCACGATGGCACTGGGCGCTTTGATGGCAGTGTCGGGCAAGACAGAAGCGGTTATCTATCCGCTGATTCTGGGTGGCGTGTCGATCATCGCTTCCATCATCGGCGTGATGTTTGTTAAAGCAAGCCCGGACATGAAGAACGTCATGCCGGCACTGTATCGCGGTCTGGTCGTATCCGGTGTGCTGTCGCTGATCGCGTTTTACTTTGTGACCACGGCCTTGTTCCCGGAGCCACTCGCGCTTGCTGATGACCGCAGCGCCTCTGCGATGGCCTTGTTTGGCTCGTGCATCGTTGGTCTGGTGTTAACGGCCGCCATGGTCTGGATCACCGAGTACTACACCGGTACCGATTTTCATCCGGTCAAGCATATTGCACAGGCATCGACCACCGGGCACGCGACGAACATCATCGCTGGTATCGGCATTTCGATGAAATCCACGGCATGGCCGGTACTGTTCGTGTGCGCAGGTATCTTTGTTTCGTATGCGCTGGCTGGCTTGTACGGCATCGCGGTCGCAGCGACAGCAATGCTGTCGATGGCGGGCATCATCGTTGCACTCGATGCTTACGGCCCGATCACCGATAACGCCGGTGGTATTGCGGAGATGTCGAATCTGCCTGCGAGTGTGCGTGACATTACTGACCCGCTCGATGCTGTCGGTAACACCACCAAAGCGGTGACCAAAGGCTACGCGATTGGCTCGGCTGGTTTGGCGGCGCTGGTTTTGTTCGCCGACTACACCCATGCACTTCATGAGCGTGGCATCAACGTGACCTTCGACTTGTCGGATCCGATGGTTATCATTGGCTTGTTCATCGGTGGCTTGATCCCCTTCCTGTTCGGTGCGATGGCGATGGAAGCGGTTGGCCGCGCCGCGGGTTCGGTGGTGGAAGAGGTACGACGTCAGTTCCGCGAGATTCCGGGCATCATGGAGGGCACTGCCAAGCCAGAGTATGGCAAGGCGGTTGACATGCTGACGGTCGCGGCGATCAAGGAGATGATGGTGCCGTCGCTGCTGCCTGTGGTCGTGCCAATCGTAGTCGGTGTGGTGCTTGGTCCGAAGGCGCTTGGCGGCTTGTTGATGGGCACGATTGTGACCGGCTTGTTCGTTGCTATCTCGATGTGTACCGGTGGCGGTGCTTGGGATAACGCGAAGAAGTACATCGAAGATGGTCATCATGGCGGCAAGGGCAGCGAAGCCCACAAAGCGGCCGTGACCGGTGACACCGTTGGCGATCCCTACAAGGACACTGCGGGTCCTGCAGTCAACCCGCTGATCAAGATCATTAACTTGGTCGCTCTGTTGATTGTGCCGCTGCTCGCAGCGCAGGGACTGATCGGCTGATTCTTCGATCTTCCCCGACAAAGGCAGCTTCGGCTGCCTTTGTCTTTGGTGGCGGTATGATTCGGCCCGACGCGGCTTGCCAAGACCGCTTCCTCTCTCAATTTCCTTATCACTTGGAGTAACTATGGATATCAAAAACCAGGTCTTTATCGTGACGGGCGGTGCCTCGGGTTTGGGTGCTGCATCCGCACGCATGATTGTCGAAAATGGCGGTAAGGTTGTACTGGCGGATTTGCAGATTGAGGCGGGCGAAAAACTGGCCGCCGAACTCGGTGGCAAGTTCGTGAAATGCGACGTCACCTCGGAAGCGGATGGCAATGCGGTGGTTGCTGCGGCGCAGTCGCTGGGTACCGTGGTTGGGCTGATCAATTGCGCAGGTGTGGCGCCCGCCGTAAAAACAGTCGGCAAAGACGGCCCGCATCCACTCGAGGTATTCCAGCGCGTGGTGAACATCAATCTGGTCGGTACCTTCAACATGTCGCGCCTTGCTGCAGCGGCTATGGCGAACAACACACCGAATGCGAATGGTGAGCGCGGTGTCATCATCCATACCGCCTCGGTAGCGGCCTATGACGGTCAGGTAGGTCAAGCAGCCTATGGTTCTTCCAAAGCCGGTGTGGTCGGTTTGACCTTGCCCATGGCCCGTGACTTGTCGCGCAACGGTATTCGCGTCATGACCATCGCGCCGGGCATTTTTGAAACACCGATGCTGCTCGGTATGCCGCAGGAAGTGCAAGACTCCTTGGGCAAAATGGTACCGTTCCCGCCGCGTCTCGGTAAGCCGCATGAGTATGCGCAACTGGCCAAGACCATCATCGAGAACTGCATGTTGAACGGTGAGTCCATTCGACTTGATGGTGCTATCCGCATGCAGCCGAAGTAAATCGTCTGTGGCAATCCAGCCATAGTAGCGAGCGGCACTTCGCAAGCGACTTGGCTGCTGTTAATCTGCGGCAATGTCCTCGCCGCAAAAGACTGCACTCTTTTTGACTGGTGGCGGCGCCCGCGCCGCCTACCAGGTGGGTGTCTTGCAGGCGATCTGCTCGCTACTGAGCGAAGTCGGCTGGCCCGCGACCAAGAACCCTTTCGATATTGTCTGCGGGACCTCGGCCGGCGCAATCAACGCCACCGCATTCGCCTGTCGTGCGGATAATTTTGAGCAGAGCGTTTCACACCTGCTCAGTGTCTGGCGCGGTTTGGAAGTCGAGCAGGTGTATCGCGCAGATTCAATGGGTGTGATCCGCTCCGGTGCGCGCTGGTTATCGCTACTCTCATTCGGCTGGCTACTGCGCCAGTGGCATACATCGCCGCCCAACTCATTGCTCGACAACTCGCCGTTGGTGGGGCTGCTGCACAAAATGCTCGATTTGCCCCGGCTAGATGCCGCGCTGGAGCAGGGTCATCTGGATGCGCTGGCAGTTTCTGCCTCGTCGTATACCGCTGGGCGCCATGTCGTGTTTTATCAATCTGCATCGCATATACCGCCCTGGAGTCGAATCCAACGAGTGGCAGTACCGCAGCAGATCGGTGTCGATCACTTGCTTGCCTCATCGGCCATTCCGCTGATTTTTCCGTCGGTGCCGTTGTACTGTGAGGATCGTTGTGAATACTTTGGCGACGGTTCATTGCGCGAGCTGGCGCCCATTTCACCAGCGATTCATCTCGGTGCAGACCGGGTGCTCGTAATCGGGGCGGGCAATATCGGTGGCAGCGGCAGAAAATTTGATGAATTTTCCGGTTATCCAAGTTTGGCGCAGATCGCGGGGCATGCGATGTCGAGTATTTTTCTCGATGGTTTATCGGTCGACATCGAGCGCATGGCACGCATCAACCAAACGCTGTCAATCCTAACGCCCGAGCAACGACAGAAGACTTCGCTGCGCCCGATTGAGATGTTGGCAATCACGCCATCCAAACCCCTTGATTCCATCGCAAGTCAGCACACGGGTAGTCTGCCGCTACCCATACGCACACTGCTGTCAGCGATCGGTGCCACCGAGCGGCGGGGCGCGGCACTTGCCTCGTATTTGCTGTTCGAATCAAGCTATACCCGCTCCTTGATCGAGCTGGGCCAGATCGATACCCTGCACCGGCGCGAGGATGTTTTGCGGTTTTTTGGGGTGCTCAAGCCCTCAGCCGCAGCTTCAGCGCGAACATTCCACGCGATCTGAGCTTTAATCCGGTTGTAATGAGTTTTGTCTCATAAGCCCCGATCCAGCCAGAATGACGGATTTTAGACACAGTTACGCGAAATAATTGTCATATTTAATAGTTTTCGTGATGCCATCTGGATTCAGGGGTTTTTCCCGCAACGAAGCGCAGGTATGATTTCGCCTTGCCGTAAAACAATTCGCCCAAGTTGGACGGGCGTTGAGGCAGTGGCTTGGGTGTACCAGTACGCGTCGGCGTAGTAATAATAATAACTTTCCGACGCGCTTTGAGTTGTCTTGACAGGATCGTGAACATTTACATGCTCAGCGCGCTACCTCAGCGCGACGAACACATCTCGGAACCGGAAGCTGGCGAGGAATTGCTGCGTACCGTGCCGGGTAACGTCGTGCAATCGATACGCGCATTTCGGGTCGTTGACCTGCAATCCGAGGCGGTTCGGCTTGCAAATCATTTCTTGTATGCGAATCTTTCGCAAGCACTGACGCGTCAGCAAGTGCTCGCAGCGATCGCGGAATCCTTCCATATTCCGAAATCCTTGGCCAAGAATTTCGACGGTTTGCGCGATTGCATGACCGACCAGATTCACCGGGCGGGTCAGCAACCTGGTTTCCTCATTGTGCTGGATCAGCTACCGCAGACACAAAAATTCGACCGCGAGGCACGTGAGAATCTGCTCGATGTCTTCCGCGACGCCGCCGATTACTGGGCCGAGAAGCGCGTGCCATTTCGCGTTTTTTTCTCATTCGATTGATCGGTATGCCAAGCGCTCAGCTTGGCGACAAAGATGTATCAGCTCACTTGAATCGGCGTTGCTGCATAAGTCCTCGCTGCTACAATCCGCGACATGAAAAACATCGTGATCCTGATCTCGGGTCGCGGCAGCAACATGGAGGCTATTATCCGTGCTGTAGCCGCCGAAAAATGGCCCGCTCGGATCGCGGCAGTCATTAGTAATCGCGTCGATGCAGCCGGACTGCGTACCGCTGAGTTGGCAGGAATTCCAGTCGCGACCGTAGAGCATCGCAATTTCCCCGACCGTGTCAGTTTTGATCGTGCACTAGCCGAGCAAATCGATTTCTTTCAGCCGGATTTGGTGGTGCTGGCGGGATTCATGCGCATCCTGAGTGCCGGTTTCGTTGAGCACTACCGCGGTTGCCTACTCAATATCCACCCCTCGTTACTCCCCAGCTTTCCCGGCCTATCGACGCACCGTCGTGCGCTCGAGGCGGGTGTACGGTTCCACGGTGCGACAGTTCATTTCGTCACACAAACCTTGGATCATGGGCCGATTGTGGATCAGGCAGTAGTTCCGGTGTTCGAGGATGACGACGAAGAGACGCTGGCGCAGCGCGTGTTGGCGGAGGAGCACAGGATTTATCCAGAAGCCGTACGCGGTATCGTCGAAGGACGCATACGGCTCGACGGTGACCACGTGCGGCGAAGCGCACCGACAGCGGATTGACATGTCGTCCATCCCTGTAAAACATCGCATTCTTGAAGGTAGTGCATGAGACTCTCTCCGGTGGTGATCGGTGGTACCGAGCAGGCGTTGCGCGAGGTGCTGCGATTTGTCGGTCCGGCCGATGTCACGCTGTCGCGTTTTTTTCGCGAGAACCCCAAACTCGGCTCACGTGAACGTGGCGCGATTGCTGAAGCGGTTTACGCTTTGCTACGTCATCGTTTAGTGCTGATGCATTTTTCTGAATCAGGCAGCGGCCCGCAGATGCGTCGCGTCGCATTACTTGCGCTCGCTGAAACCGCGGGTATTGATGTCTTGGGTGGTTTGGACGAACAGGAGCGTACCTGGCTGACGCACGTG
>JBIKUP010000049.1:0-7774 GCA_044347535.1 Burkholderiaceae bacterium | reverse complement strand
CCGACCAATACGCCACCATGCTGCACACCCGACAGACTGGTTGATTCGCCCGGTGTGTAGCCGAACACGCTACCTGCAAATGGCTCAAGAATCAGATCTTGTGCGCTGTAGGCCAGCATTGATACGAAGATAAATATCGTGAACTGACGGGCCAGCGACTCTTGCCACACTTCGGCCAAGGCCACACGAAATGGCACGATGCGTGCAGCGCCCAGTTCGGTGTTGGGGTCGATCACGATCTCTTCATCGCCCGGATCATATTCAACACGAAACAGCGCAATCAGCGTTACCACCAGCGCTAATGCGCAGACTGAAATGGTCACGCCAAGTAGTCGTATGGGGGTATACGGATCGAGTAGTTGCCCTGCTGTGCCGGCGGTCACTGCGAAGCCGACAATCATCATTAACCAAACTGTTGTCGCAGCTGCAGCGCGACGTTCAGCCGCGACCCGCATCGCCAGTAGTACCAGCAGCGAGGTACCAGCCGCACCAACTCCCAGGCCAATCATGACGAAGCCAATGACTGACAGGAGAACACCCAGCACAGGGGAATCTGTCACTAACAAAGTAGCGAGCGTGGCCAGAATTGCGCCCATCGCGAGTACTGCCATGCCGCCAATAATCCAGGGCGTTCGACGCGTGCCTTGGTCTGAGCCATGCCCCATGCGTGGACGTGAAACTTGCACCAGATAGTGCAGCGCCACTAGCGCACCCGGTAGCATCGCCGGTAGTGCAAGTTCGACCACCATGATGCGGTTGAGTGTCGAGGTCATCAGTACCACGATGGCACCGAGCGATGCCTGCACCGAGCCAAGACGAATAATCTCTGCCCACCCAAATGTTTTTATCATTGTTATCCCCCCAGGCCACGTAGCGCAAACGCGGAGACCATCATGCCGGCCACCAGTAACGGCACACCGAACGCGGAGAGCTGTAATGCTCTCTCTACGGGTGACGCTACAAAACGCTGCATTAGTTTTAATTGTCCGAGTATCAGCAGCAGCACCGCGAGTGCATGCAGCGGCCGCTGCCATTCAAGCAGCAGCAGAATCACGAAGGTCTGCGGCAGCACCATCACCCAGCAAGCAGTGCGTGCGGCGCGATCGACGCCAAGCCGAACCGGCAATGAGCCAACGCCCATCTGACGGTCGCCTTCAACTGATTTGAAATCATTCAGGGTCATGATGCCGTGCGCGGCGATGCTATACAGCAGCGCCAACAGCAGCGAGCGCGCACCGGGCATGGCACCCCCGGCCATCACCGCAGCGCCCGTCACCCAAGCCAGGCCTTCGTAAGACAAGCCGCAGGCGGCGTTACCCCACCAGCCATTATTTTTTAATCGTAGTGGTGGCGCGCTATACGCCCAAGCCAACACCAAGCCAGCGATTGCGGCACCAAAGCCCCACGGCCCGAGCGCAGTAGCTACCACCAGCGAGAGAAGAGTCCAGATCAGGGCGATGTAAAGTCCCCAGCGCCCCGGCATGCGTCCCGAGGGAATAGGCCGCTGTGGTTCGTTGATAGCGTCGACATGACGATCAAACCAATCATTCACTGCTTGGCTGGTAGCGCACACCATTGGGCCGGCCAGCAAGATGCCAACAACGATCAGCAGCCATTGCCCATCCAGCGTGACGCCGGATGCGACAACGCCGCAGGCAAATGCCCACATCGGCGGAAACCAGGTGATTGGTTTCAGCAATTCGGCAACGGCGGAAAGGGATGGGCGCGCCATGCTATCGATTTTGCATGGCGGGTTGCCGTGCGTCAACAAAAGTTGACGGTTGTGCGGGTCATTGTGGGCTTACGGACGAGCGAGGACCCGGCGCAGGCCGGGATCCAAGTGTTCGGTGCGAGAAGGCAAGTTACTGCAGCAAGGCTAACATCGTCATCCCGGCGTAGGCCGGGATCCAGAGGTGCTAATCAGTCGCTACCGAGGTTGCCGATACCGTACTGCCGAAGTTTGACGTACAGGCTCTGGCGTGACAGGCCCAGAATTTCAGCCGCAGTAGCGCGGTTGTCCTGCGTCAGCTTTAGTGCAGCCTGGATGGCCAGTTTTTCGATCAGGTCGGTGGTTTCGCCGACTATTTCACGCAATGGCACCCGCCCGACCAGCTCGGAGAGCTGCTCTGCCGACTGTGGAATCTCGTGTCGACCGCCTTCATTACCCAGTCGGCGCCCGACATCACGAATACTGAAGCCTAAACCGCCCAGCTCGCTATGTGGTACCGATGCTGCCGATATCTCGACCGGGATCGATCCACCGTTTTGCGTACGTAGCGTGGTAGCGAACAGCTTGACGCTGCCGCGTTGGCGCAAGTTGGCCAGTAAGACATTAAGGTCGATGCCGGCTCTGCCCAGCCAACGGTCGAGCGATTCGCCCAGCGCCAACTCAGCACGACCGAGTTGAACCATTTCTGCGAAGGCGCGGTTCACTGCCAGAATATCGCCGTCGTTATTGGTGACGACGAAAGCGTCCGGCGTTTGTTCCAGCACGCGCAGCACCAACTCGGCACGTGCATCTGCTCCCGCAGCCGGGGCTGCCGAGCTACTGCCCAGTCTGAGCAGGAACAGCTCACCGGCTTCTTCATGCATGACCGAGACCGACAGCGCGCAGCGCTTGCCGCCAACCTTGACTGAGATTTGGTCCTGTTGACCACTGGCGTGCACTGTATCCAGCAACTTGGCCACCGTCGTGCGAGCGCCGCTATCAACGCAATCCAGCACGCTACGTCCCACCACTTTCAGCACCGAGTCGCCGATGATGGCGGCAGCGGAAGGATTGGCTTCAATAATCTTGAGGTTCTTACCGTCCACCACCAATACGCCTTCGGTGGTTAGGTCGAACAGAATTCGGTAACGCGACTCGAGATGACGCAGTCGCAGATAGTCACGCTCGAGCGCTTGCTGCGCATCGACCAGTTGCTGCTGTAGCTCTGCCACCGAGCGCAGATCGCGGCCAAGCGCAATAGTGCGGCCTTTGGGCCCCACGCGCAGCGCGCAAAATGACAGCGGCAGGTCGGGGCCGTCTACAGTCGGAACATTCACTTGCCGCCAGCTGATACGACTGTCGTTATCGGCTTCCTTTAGCAGGCGTTCGATTTTCGATTTGCTCTCGACCGTCACAGTGTCTTGCCAGGCTTTGCCCATCCAGTTGGTGGCATCGCGCGCCTGGTTCAGCAGCCCGTTGCTGGAGGAGACGTCTTGGATCACGCCATGGCCATCCAGTACCAGCACAACATCCGCCGAAGCGGACAGCAATGCAGCAACCGCCTCCGCGCCTAGGCCGGAGAGGGATTGTTTTGGGGCGTCGAATTTGGTCACTGAGTGGGCAGTAACGTCAAGTCTCATGGTCAGAAAAAAATTCCGGTAATAGGGCCAGACCGGATCATACGAGATGTCCAGTCGATTGTGATCCTAATTGTTAGAATAATCAACTAAATGAGTCACTTAGTAGTGTCAATTTAGTCTGACTTCTTTTTGCGCCTGTAAAAGTCGTTGCGCCAAAGCAAGCGCGTCGGCGGCATCATTAGAGACGCCATCGGCGCCCAATGTTTTGCCCAAGTGGGGCTGGCGCCCCAGTAGCGGACCGCCGACCATGATGGACAGGCGGGGGTTGCGCGAGGTTTTGCGCGCGGCAAGGATAGTGCTGCCCAGATCTTCAATCTCGGCATCGGTGCTGGCCGACAAGGCCAGCAGATCAAACCAGTTCGTAGAAAGCGATGCCTGGATCAGGCCGGGCTCGGGCGCGGGGATTGCCAGCACCACCCAGCCATCGCGCCGGAAAAACTCTGCCAGCATGGACAGCCCCAGCGTATGTTGCTGACCGGGCATGGTCGTCATCAGGATGCGCCGCTCACCAGAGCGCTCGAGTTGCGTGCTGTTGGCGCCTGCATGAAATGAGGGGCTAAGCTGATTCAGCATGCCGTGGATGCGGGTCATGCTGAGTGTGACTTGCGAAAAGTTGCTTTCATCAGACTCCCACCATTCGCCGAGCAAATGGGCGGCACCAACGAATAGCTGAAGATAGATGGCCTCCAGCGGCACGCCGCGTTCGCGATGTGCTTCAAGCAGGCGGTACGCTGGCTCAGGGCTGCGCTCCAGCAGTGCACGTGCAAAGGCTTCGATATCGGCGGGGCGGATCATTTGCCCGGCAGAGGTACTTTCACGTGGTTTGGTATGGGCATGCACCAAGCGCGGAATGATCTCGGCCTCAACCACGCCGCGCAGGCGAAGCTCGGCATCCGACCCCGCCAATAAGGTGTCGCCGCCGACCGCATCACCAGTCTGGTGTTTCCTGTCCATTGCGCTCTCCTGCTTGGTCCGGAACCCTTCAAATGCCAGCCATTAGGCCGAACGAAGCGCGGATTCTCTTTGGTGTGGGCTCTGGGAAGAACCCACCACCCTCGGGCAATAGCCTCGGGCTTATCTCGCTCGTTGTACGCCGGCCGGCACGTTGCGTCAAGGAAATACCAAAAAAATGCCCGATTGGCACGAAAGTGTCAACTAATAAAGATGTAAGGTTTAGTTGACATATAATTGCCATAGGCCTACATTCAGGGAAAGGCTCGTAGGACGGAGGGCATAAAAATGCAACAACGGAGACACGGCACTGAATCGGCACGGCCTCTGTACACCGCAGAGGAGCGGGCCCGTCGCGACGCGACCTACTGGACCCTGGTCCAGGGCATCCTCGCGCCAGTGCAGTTCCTGGTCTTTCTTATCAGCGTAGTGCTGGTAGTCCGCTATCTGCAGACTGGGCAGGGCGAGCAGGCCGCGACCCTCTCTGTGGTCATCAAAACCCTACTGCTGTACACCATCATGATCACCGGCTGCATCTGGGAGAAGGTGGTGTTTGGCCGCTACTTGTTTGCGCCTGCCTTCTTTTGGGAAGACGTCTTCAGCATGTTGGTGCTGGCGCTGCATACCGCCTACCTGGTTGCGCTGTTCACCGGATCCATGCCGGTCCGCGAGCAAATGCTGCTGGCGCTTGCGGCCTACGCGGCGTACGCGATCAACGCGACTCAATTCTTGTTGAAACTGCGCGCTGCGCGCTTACAGGCTGAATCCGAAGCCCTCGATCAATCCCCTGAGCAATCCCCCGGAGTGACAGCATGAGCGCCGTGATCCCGATCGCCGCCGATACTGGTTGCAGCACCGCGCCCGTCCTACGTGAGCGTGGTCAGCGCGAAGTTTTCTGCGGCCTGACTGGCATAGTCTGGTTACATCGCAAGATTCAGGATGCGTTCTTCCTGGTCGTCGGGTCGCGTACCTGCGCGCACTTAATACAGTCTGCTGCGGGCGTGATGATTTTCGCCGAGCCACGTTTTGCCACTGCGATCATTGATGATCGTGATCTGGCTGGTATCGCCGACGCTAATGAAGAACTTGATCGCGTCGTCAGCAAGCTGCTGTCGCGGCGGCCGGATATCAAGATGCTGTTCCTGGTGGGCTCGTGTCCTTCCGAAGTGATCAAGCTTGATCTCGCGACTGCGGCGGAGCGACTATCACGCCAGTTTTTGCCGAATGTACGGGTACTGAATTATTCCGGCAGCGGTATCGAGACCACCTTCACGCAAGGCGAAGATGCTTGCTTGGCTTCGCTGGTACCGCAGCTTCCGGCTGAAGATGCCGATGCCGCACCCGGCTTGATGATTGTTGGCTGCTTACCAGACGTAGTTGAGGATCAGTTCGCGCGCTATTTGCGCGCCATGGGTATTGAACGACTCTCATTCTTCCCGCCGCGTTCCTCGCGCGCCTTACCGAGTGTGGGTAAGAACACCCGCTACCTCTTAGTACAACCGTTTCTTGCCGAGACCGCACGCGCACTCGAAGAGCGTGGCGCACAGCGTATCGCTGCACCGTTCCCGTTTGGTGTTGAAGGCACGACTGAGTGGTTGCGTGCCGCCGCGCAAAGCTTCGGTCTTGATGCAGATCGCTTCGAGCAAGTGACCATGCCTGCACGCGAACGCGCTACCAAAGCGCTCGAGCGTCAGCGTGAATGGCTGCAAGGACGCAGTATTTTCTTCTTCCCGGATTCGCAGCTGGAAGTGCCGCTGGCCCGTTTTCTGTCGCGCGAATTGGGTATGCAGCTGACGGAAGTCGGCACGCCTTATTTGCATCGTGATCATCTACAGCAGGAGCTTGCCATGCTACCTGCGGGGACGATACTTTCAGAGGGACAAGACGTTGAGAAGCAACTCGATCGTTGCCGCGCACATGTACCCGATATCGTGGTCTGTGGCCTTGGTCTGGCAAATCCACTCGAAGCCGATGGCATCACCACCAAGTGGTCCATTGAATTAGTGTTCTCACCAGTACATGGCTATGAGCAAGCAGCCGATCTGGCTGAGTTATTTGCGCGCCCGCTACGTCGTCGTGCATTGCTGACCAAAGAGCAGGAGGCGGTATGCAGCTGACGCTCTGGACCTATGAAGGACCGCCGCACGTGGGTGCGATGCGGGTCGCCACAGCTATGCGTGACGTGCACTACGTACTGCACGCGCCGCAAGGCGATACCTACGCTGATTTGTTGTTCACCATGATCGAGCGTTTGCCAAAACGCCCGCCGGTGACGTACACCACGTTTCAGGCGCGTGATCTGGGCTCAGATACTGCAGGTTTATTCAAGACAGCCGCGCGCGAAGCGTATGAGCGGTTTCGTCCGCAAGCGATGATGGTGGGTGCGTCGTGCACTGCCGAGCTGCTGCAGGATGATCCCGGTGGCTTGGCGCAAGCACTTGATTTACCGGTGCCTGTCGTGCCCTTGGAGTTGCCCTCGTATCAGAAAAAAGAAAACTGGGGCGCAGCCGAAACCTTTTATCAGATGGTCCGTGTGCTGACACAGGCGCGTGCCGAAGGCGTTCAGCCTGAGCGCGCCAGCTGCAATATTCTCGGACCGACTGCACTCGGTTTTCGGCATCGTGACGATATACGCGAGGTACAGGCGCTGCTCGAGCGCATGGGTCTGCGCGTGAATGTGATTGCACCATGGTCGGCTTCACCGCACGATCTGGCCCGCCTGACCAAAGCAGAATTCAACGTCGTGATGTACCCGGAAATTGCGCAACAGGCAGCCAACTGGTTGAAGCGTACGCATGGCATGCCGTTTACAACGGTGGTGCCGATCGGTGTTCGAGCAACGCGCGAGTTTATCGCCGAAGTAGCGCAACTCGCCGGCATCGAAGCTGATGCTGCGTTGGAAGATGAGCGCTCACGCGCTGCTTGGTATGCGAAGTCGGTGGACTCAACCTACCTCACGGGCAAACGTGTGTTCGTGTTTGGTGATGCGACGCACGCAATTGCCGCAGCCCGAGTCGCAGCCGAAGAATTTGGTTTCGAAGTGGTCGGCTTAGGTACCTACAGCCGTGAATTCGCGCGCGAAGTGCGTGCAGCGGCCGAGCGCTATGGCGTCGAAGCGCTGATTACAGATGATTATCTCGAGGTCGAAGCCCGCGTAGCCGAGTTGTCACCCGAGTTGGTGCTCGGTACGCAGATGGAACGTCATATTGCCAAGCGTCTGGGTTTGCCGTGCGCAGTGATCTCGGCACCGGTACACGTACAAGATTTTCCGGCGCGCCATTCGCCGCAGATGGGTTTCGAAGGCGCCAATGTCTTATTCGATAGCTGGGTACATCCGCTGATGATGGGGCTGGAAGAGCACCTGATCGCGATGTTCAAAGACGACTTCGAGTTCAATGAAAACGCAGCACCATCGCACTTGGGTAAAGGGGGCAAGCCGCAGCGTCTGCCGTCTGAGCCCACCGAAGTGGTGGCA
>JBIKUP010000048.1:0-7789 GCA_044347535.1 Burkholderiaceae bacterium | reverse complement strand
ATTGTGGAAGCTATAAAGCGTGACGCGCCTGACGCAGAGGCGGTGTATGTCTGCGGCGGTGGCGCACTGAATACGCACCTGATGCGCAGCTTGCAGCATGAACTTGGTAAGCCAGTGGCGAGTACCGAGGCCTTAGGCATCGCGCCCATGCATGTCGAGGCGACTGCGTTTGCCTGGCTGGCAGCACGCTTCTGCGATGGCTTGCCGGGTAATTTGCCGGCGGTGACGGGTGCTAAAGGGCCAAGGGTGCTTGGGGCTTTGTACCCGGCGTAAAGACTTTGAACTTTGCCGGCGAGCTTGCCTGCGTCTTAACCATCAACCAATCTGAGTGGGTCACTACTGAGTGGGTCACTACGCGCGGGGAATAAAAAAGCGCGGACAGCGCCGCGCTTTTCGCCAAGACAAAAACCTGATCAGGCAGAGAACGAAGATCCGCAGCCGCAGGTAGTGGTGGCGTTCGGGTTCTTGATGACGAACTGTGCGCCTTCGAGGTCGTCTTTGTAATCGATTTCTGCGCCGACCAGATACTGGTAGCTCATGGAATCAATCAGCAGCTTCACACCATTTTTCACCATGGTGGTGTCGTCTTCATTGACGATTTCATCAAAGGTAAAGCCGTACTGAAAGCCCGAGCAACCACCGCCCTGCACGAACACGCGCAGTTTCAGCTCTGGGTTACCTTCTTCCTCAATCAACTGCGCGACTTTGCCAGCGGCGCTGTCAGTGAAGTTGATCGGTGCCGGCATTTCGGTAGGTGCATTCATGTTGGAACTCCTTGCAGTATTGCTGCGTGATTATAGCGGCTGGGATGTTGGCCGCAGGCGCCGACGGATGTAAGGTCAAGGCGCTAATTCTTGGATTATGCGCTCGTCAGCGCTCAATTCAACCCTATCCTTTGAAGGGTGATCTGGGCGCTGACCCTAGAACATCAAGGCAGGATAGGCACCTGCCGCAAGCCGATGGTTTCTTCCAAGCCAAACATCAGGTTCATACACTGCACGCCTTGCCCCGCCGCGCCTTTGACCAGGTTGTCTTCCACCACCAAAATCACCAGCAAGTCACCGCCACCGGGGCGATGCAGGGCAATGCGTAACATGTTCGAAGCGCGCACTGACCGGGTTTCCGGATGGCTACCCGCTGGCAGCACGTCAACAAACGGATCATTGGCGTAATGCTGCTCGTACAGCGACTGCACATCGGTACCGCGCGCCTCAGGCAACAAGGTGGCGTACAGCGTCGAATGGATGCCACGAATCATGGGCACCAGATGGGGCACAAAGGTCAGCCCGACCGACCGTCCCGCGATGGCCTGCAAGCCCTGCACGGTCTCCGGCAGATGACGATGGCCGGGTACGCCATAGGCCTTGAAGTTATCCGAGGCTTCGGCCAATAGGGCGTGCACTTCTGCTTTGCGCCCCGCGCCTGATACGCCCGACTTGCAATCGGCAATCAGCGCAGACTCATTCACCAGCGGCTTGCCTTGCGACAGCAGTGGTTTGAAACCGAGTTGCATTGAGGTTGGGTAGCAACCGGGCAGGCCAATTACGCGCGCCTTACGAATCGCATCGCGGTTGACTTCTGGCAGGCCGTAGACTGCTTCAGCGAGGATGTCCGGGCAGCTATGTGGCATGCCATACCACCGCTCGAATACCGCAGTATCTTGAATACGAAAATCCGCAGCGAGGTCGATCACTTTCACGCCCGCTGCCAGCAACTCGCGCGCTTGCGACATCGCCACGCCATGCGGCGTCGCGAAGAACACCACATCGCATTGATCAAGCCGTGCTTTTTCCGGCGCGGAGAAAGCCAGCGACACATGTCCACGCAAAGAGGGAAACATCTCGGCGACGGGCATGCCATCTTCTTTGCGCGAGGTGATGCTGTTCAGTGTGACGTGCGGATGCGCCGCAAGCAGTCGTAGCAGCTCAACGCCTGTGTAGCCGGTGCCGCCGACGATACCAACCTTGATCATTCCTGACTCCCGATACCTGAATAAGGAAAACTATGCGTTGTACCCATTGTCTCCGTTGTGTCCATTGTGTCGTGCACTACGCAAATCGCATCGCAAGATACATATAGCCAAAGATACCCAAAGAAAAAAGCCGCCGGGCTGTAACCCGACGGCTTCCAATTGCAGAGCAAACGCCGGATTAACGCTTGGAGAACTGTTTGGCGCGACGTGCTTTGCGCAGGCCAACCTTTTTACGTTCAACTTCACGTGCGTCACGAGTGACGAAGCCGGCTTTCGACAATTCAGGCTTGAGCGCGACGTCGTAGTCGATCAGTGCGCGTGTGATGCCATGACGTACCGCACCCGCTTGACCTGATTCGCCGCCACCATGCACATTCACCATGATGTCGAAGCGATTGACGTTGTTGGTCAGTTCGAGCGGCTGACGAATCACCATCAGGCCAGTTTCACGAGAAAAATACTCAGCTGCATCCTTGCCATTGACGACGATCTTGCCGCTGCCAACCTTAATGAATACACGAGCAACGGCGCTCTTGCGGCGGCCGGTTCCGTAGTTGTAGTTACCGATCATGTCTGTTCCTTACAGTTCGAGTGGCTTGGGTTGCTGAGCGCTGTGCGGATGCGCATCGTCGGCATACACCTTCAGCTTCTTGGCCATCGCATAACCCAACGGACCCTTCGGCAACATGCCTTTAACAGCCTTCTCGAGCGCGCGGCCCGGATGCTTGGCTTGCATATCGCGGAAATTGGTCTCGTAAATACCACCCGGATAACCGGTGTGACGGTAATACTTTTTGTCGAGCGCTTTGGCGCCGGTGACACGCAGCTTGGCAGCGTTCACCACGATGATGAAATCACCGGTGTCGACATGGGGTGTAAATTCTGGCTTGTGCTTGCCGCGCAGACGGTGTGCCACTTCGCTGGCGACACGACCGAGGACTTTGTCCGTGGCGTCGATCACAAACCAATCGCGCTGGACTTCGTGTCCTTTAGCGGAAAAGGTTTTCATGATGCATCCTTGATTAAGTAAACCCGTGGTGGTGGTTCCGCCGGTTGGCCTCGAGCCAAACCCGAGCAGCGGACGCTCCCTTGTTATGTATTTCCCGTCTGGGCAAATCGGGGAACCGGAGATTATAGAGTTTTCAAGGACTTGGCGTCAAACGAAAGAGCAAATTCGCCAGTTGCCGTTAAACTAAGGGCTGATCTCGTTGGCTGTTTAGCAATGGTGCGGGCGGGAGCGCTGCCGATGACCACAAAGGCTGATCGGGATAGCATTTAGCCAATTTGAACGTTTAGGAGAGTGAAATGGAATGCACCGTGCGCTGGACTGGCTTGTCCGGCATGGGCTTTGTGGCCGAGACCGGCTCCGGGCATGTGGTCAATATGGATGGCGCGCCCGAGGGCGGCGGACACAACCTGGCGCCGCGCCCGATGGAGCTGGTACTGGCTGGCACCGGCGGCTGCACCGCCTTTGATGTGGTGCTTATCTTGCGCAAAAGCGGGCAGGATATTCGCGGCTGCGACGTGTCGCTCAAAGCCGAGCGCGCCGAGAAAGACCCGAAAGTCTTCACCAAGGTACATTTTCACTTCACGGTGCGCGGACGCGAGCTGAAGACCAACTTGGTCGAGCGCGCCATCAAGCTTTCGCATGAGAAGTACTGCTCAGCGTCGATCATGCTCGAAAAAACCGCCGAGCTGACGCACTCGTTCGAGATCATTGATGACCTAGCCCCGGCTTCCAGCAGCTGATTTTTAGGCGTTGAAAGGGCGCTCGTCACAGTCATCTAGAGCGACGACGGTTAATTCGTCATGCCGGCGCAGGCCGGCATCCAGCGGTTCGATTTTTTGTCGATAGAACCGCGACAGCTTAAATGCGGTAAGCGGCGGTGGTCATCACCTTGGCCATCGCTTCCATGACCTTCTTCACCGGCAGCGGCAACTCTTCCGCGCCCAATTGCGCTGCTGCCTCGGCATGCGCCACCTCGTCATCCCGCATCTGAGTCACGATGGCGCGCGAGCGTAGGTCGTTGGGCGGCAACTCCTCCAAGTGACGGTCGAGGTGCGCTTCCACCTGACGCTCGGTCTCCACCACAAACCCCAGGCTGACCGGGTCGCCTAGCTTCGCCGCCACGGCGCCAAGCGCGAACGACCCCGCATACCACAGCGGGTTCAGCAAGCTGGTGCGCGACCCCAGTTCCTGCAGCCGATCGGCCGTCCAAGCCAGATGATCGACTTCCTCCTCGCCCGCCTTCTGAAACTGCTCGCGGGTGAGTGGGGTTTTGGCAAATGCAGACTGCGCTGCGTACAGCGCCTGCGCGCACACCTCACCCACATGATTCACCCGCATCAGCCCGGCGCTATGGGTTTTTTCTTGCTCGGTGAGTCCGGGCTCGGCAACGCCCACAGCGGGGTTTGGGCGGGACGCAGTCGCCACATTGCTAATGGTTCGGAGGGTTCGATCAAAGGCGCAGATGGCCGAGTCGAGCGAAATCAAAAAGTTGCTCAATTTTTATCTCTACGTGGAAATGTGTTGTTGGAAAGCGACAAAAAGTTAGCGTATTGACCAAGAAATAAAGATTAACTTTGCCGCAACCCTCAAGATTTGCTTCAATGCAAGATGACTCTAGATCCCCTTGGTCTCGGAGCGTCGTTTTCGTGTACGTGGCCGTTCGAAGCGGCCGGATACCGGCAACGAAATCTTAGCATCACAACATTTTGGAGATTACGAAATGAGAAAAACTCAAATGGCTCTGGCCGCTGTGGCACTGGTAGCGTCGAGCGCCGCATTGGCAGAAGTGAAAGTTTCTGGTTCGGTCGACACTGGCGTTGGTAGTTTCAACTCTGCTGCTGCTCCTGGTACAAACAAGATTGGTTTTCAAGAGGGCGCAACTATCGGCGGTTCGTTCCTGACTGTCGCGGGCTCGGATGATGTTGGCGGTGGTATGAAAGCTTCGTTCACGCTGCAGACTGGTTTCGATGCTGGTACAGGTGCAGTCAGCAACGGCGGTGCTGTGACAGGTAACACCGTATTCAACCGTCAGTCGAACATCGCACTGAGCGGTGGTTTCGGTACGGTCACACTTGGTGCTCAAGTGAGCTCATATATCGTTGGCGCAACAGGTACCGTTCTGCCAGGCTCGATCTTTGGCGCATTTGATGTTGCAGCGATCGCAACGCAAGATGCTGCTGCTGGCGGCGGTAACACTGGCGGCTTCTTCACCCGAAATGCAGTCACATACACGACTCCTGACCTCGGCGGTGCAAGCCTGAGCGTTCAAAAGCAAGTTCAGGGTAACGATCCTGCCAGCTTCGATGGCACCGCAGCCGCTGGTTCGATGAGCTTAGGCGATGTCAAGGCATCGTTTGGCTATCTGGACCGTACCGACCGTAAATCATGGACAATTGGCGCATCCGCGCCGCTTGGCCCATTGACTGCTAACCTCCGCTACACCGAGAGCGACCCAACTGGCACTGTCAAGGCTAGCACCCAAGTCCGTGGTGGTGTTTCTTATGCACTGACCGACGCAACCACGCTGACATTGCAACACGCTACTAATAGCGGCTCGCTCAAGGGTGACCTGACCAGCATCGGTGCAATTTACTCGCTGTCGAAAGCAACCAATCTGTACGCACACTACAGCGGCGCTAGCGCCGGCTGGAGCCAGTCTGCATACGGAAGTGCGGCTGCTTCGGCAACTAAAGGCGGCAGCTCATTTGCCGTTGGCATTGCGACCAACTTCTAATCAGCAACCTCTGCTGTTTGAAAGCCACCCTTCGGGGTGGCTTTTTTCTTCCGGTTGTCTTGTAAACTCGCCCGCTCACGGCGCCCAGCCTTATTCACCACTACCGTGTCTTACGCTATCGCTCAACCCAAAATCCCTCACGCACTGAAACGCCTCGTTGCGCTCAGCCTGCTGATGATTGGTTCCTGCTCTTATGCGCAATCGACAGAGCCAAGCTTGGCCAATAAAAGCGCGCGCTGGTATCTCACCGTATCCCCCTACACCAAGCACTATTACCCGAAGCCGATTCATAGTTTTGTCTGGCTCGTCGGGATCGAGCGCCATGACACCGATAACAGCTTCATGGGTGCGGCTTTCTTCAATAACTCGTTTGGCCAAGACAGTGTCTACCTCTATCCATGGGGACAGAGCTATCCCAACTTTTGGGGATATGAAAAGCTGACAGCCAAATGGTCCGCTGGACTGATCTATGGCTATGTCGAGCCATGGGAGCATAAGGTACCGCTCAACCACAACGGCTTCTCCCCCGGCTTTGTTCCAGCGCTGAGCTGGAAGCTGGGTAGCGGTTATGAGGCTCAGGTCAGCTTCCCCGGAGGCGCTGGCTTGATGTTCCACTTGCAGGTGCCGCTTAGTGCAGCCGGTGAGCGGTAAATCTTAAGCGGTGCACGGTGTTATTCTGTGAAAGAATTTTTTCTTGTCCGTTTTGCCGTTGCGCCCCATATGACATTTCCCAAGATTCTTGCAGCCTTGTGGGTCTGCGTTGCCGCCCTAGTTTCAGGTTGTTCAGGGTATGCGCCGAACGCGAAAATAGTTGGTCAAACCAAAGCATTCGTCATCCAAACACTTGGTCAGCCCGAACGCGAAAACCTCGTTGATGGGAACAAACAGCTGCAGTTCCCCCGAGGTCCTCTAGGTAGCCACACCTACTTCGTCTATCTTGATGCCGAAGAGCGGGCGACCGGTTGGGAGCAAGTGCTTACCGAAGCGCGATTCAACCAAATTACCCCAGGTATGACAAAAGAGCAGGTGATTGATTTGATTGGTATCTCAAAAATCACAAACGGATTAGCTCGAGAGCGTGGCTATGTATGGCACTACCGTTATTTCAATCAACAATGTAAATCTTTTGTGATCGAGTTCACCAAAGAGGATATCGTCAGAGGTGCGGGTTACATCACACGAGGCGGCAGGAAATGCAACTATGTTGGGGTTGGATAAAATTCAACCACTGGCCAGCGTAGCAACGAATAATCAAAAACATCACGGTATCAAGACAACGGCGCTAGCGCCGGCTTTACCGGCTCTGCATACGATGCCGCCAATGCCTCCGCCAACAAAGGCGGAAGCGATATCGCTCAACTCAAAGTTGGACGATCAATTCCAACTAAGATTTAGTTTTCTGTGCGACGTGGCGCAATCTCGCAAATACAAATTAATCAGGGTTTGATAAGGAATTCCAATTTCTTCAGAAATAGCTTTGAAATAGTCAACAGACTCTTCATCGAGCCGAATGGTAATGGATTTCTTCAGCTGAGTTGAATAGGGATTCTTCCGAGCCTTTGAAAAATCATACTCATCGCGCATGGCAATCACCTTTGTTTATAAGCTTTCATCTCGTGGGTTGTGGCTTTTCTTACGGAGATGATTCGAATCGCGCCATCATCACCCCGGTAGCAGTGACAGACTACGATCAATCGCAATGAAAGACTAAGACCTAATAATATGAATCTCTCTTCATGGCCGAGTGGTCCGGGTCGTCAATCAGTTTGGCAAGCTCATCAAAGAAAGCAGACTTCGCCTCTTCAAATGAAATTCCGTGCTTATTGAGATTGCTTGAGGCCTTGCGGGCGTCCCATTCGAATCGGAGAGAAATAATATGTACATTGTACGTACATTAGACAGGGAGAGCAATCTGCTTATCCACACGCGTTTCGATTCCTCGTGCCGAAAATACAAAAGCCCCCGTCATCGCTAACGAGGGCTTCGCTTACTTGGTGGCCCGGGGCGGAATCGAACCACCGACACAAGGATTTTCAATCCTCTGCTCTACCGACTGAGCTACCAGGCCAAGGCC
>JBIKUP010000047.1:0-7824 GCA_044347535.1 Burkholderiaceae bacterium | reverse complement strand
TCGTCGCCAGTGATCCCTCATGCCCGGTATTCATCGCTTGGAGCATATCCATCGCTTCCGCGCCGCGCACCTCACCCAAAATGATTCGATCTGGGCGCATACGCAATGCATTTCGGACTAATGCACGCTGCGGTACTTCGCCCTTACCTTCAATGTTCGGTGGACGTGTTTCAAGCCGGACGACATGGGGCTGTTGCAGTCGCAGCTCGGCCGCATCTTCAATGGTGATAATGCGCTCGCTTGACGGGATAAAGCCTGAGATCACATTCAGTAGCGTGGTCTTGCCACTACCTGTACCACCCGAAATGAGGACATTTAGCTTGGCGCACGCCAATGCTTCTAACATTTCAGCAATCTGCGGCGTCAGTGTTTGACGCGTGACCAGATCATTCATAGTCATCGGCTGCACCGAAAAGCGGCGTATTGACAATACCGGCCCATCCAGTGCCAAGGGCGCGATGATGGCATTGACACGCGACCCATCTGGCAGTCGTGCATCTACCATGGGGCTCGACTCATCAATACGGCGGCCGACACGCGAAACAATTTTTTCGATGATACGCAGGACATGTTTATCATCATGAAACTGCACTGAAGTCAGCTGTAGCTTCCCCTTACGCTCGACATAAACCTGTCGATAGGAGTTCACCAAAATATCGGAGACACTCGGATCCAGCATTAAGGACTCAATTGGCCCCAAGCCGGTCATTTCATTTTGCATGTCTTGTACCAGACGTCGACGTTCCGTCTGGTTGACCGGCATGTTTTCATCATCGAGTATGCGCTCAATGAGTAGAGCGAGTTCGCGCCGGAATTGATCGCCTGATAACTTCTGCAAACGCTCCAGATCGATACGTTCGAATACCACCTTATATAGTCGCTGGCTCAGCGAACGAAATGCATCGGTATTGAATTCATCCGATACCGATATTTCTTCAACTGAGCCCACCGCTACTAGACGATCTCTCATCGATGTCGTAGGTGGAATGACTGATTTTTCCATGTACATGGCGATTTTTTCTTAGTGTGTCAGCGAAGTGCCGCGTGTGAAAAGGCGACGGATCAGGCTATGTGGTGATGATTCATGGGTTTTCGTCAAGGCGTGAACGATGTTATTAAAACCTTTTGCAATCGCACTGCTGCGAGCGATTTTCAATACGGGCTCACCCTGGTTGATAGACTCGCTTGCGATCGCAAAGTTATTCGGAATCTGGAAAGCAATTCGTTGGCCCAAGCCGCGCTCCATATCCGCCTGCGTCACGGCGCCGCTTTCGTCATATCGGTTAAGGATTTGACGAATACTCTCTTTGCGATAACCCAATGTGCTGAACATATCTAGCATGCGTTGTCCACTACGTATGAACGGCAGGCTTTGCTGGAGTACTGGGAAAATTAAGTCACTGCCATCAAGTGCACGAATGCTGACGGCATTAACCTGTCGGCCCATGTCGAGCAGGATAAAGTCGTACTGTCGCCTGGCAACCGCTAATAATGCAGCAATATGATCCGGCTTGATCTTATCTTCCGGATCGGGGTCCGACGCTGCTGCAATTAGATCGAAGTTAGGCGCGGCACGTATCACGCTGCTATCCAATAGCTGCGCATCCAGGCGGTGTATCTGCGCACATAAATCCGTTAGTGTTGCAGGAGATTTGACATCTGAAATAAAGAGCGCGGCGTCACCATATTGAAGATTGAGGTCAATTAGTAGGGTTTTTTTGTGCGCGACACTAGCTAAGGCATAGGCAGTATTCACGGCGACAAAGGTCGTTCCGCTACCTCCCTTGCTTGAAATTACTGCGATCACCTTACCCTCTGCTCGTACTTTCTCATTCCGCTTTTGAATAACTCGTTCAACGGCCATCTCAAGCTCCGCGAAATCGATAGGGAAGCTAACCACCTCACGCACGCCAATCCGCATCGCCGCAATCAGCAAATCTGGCGACTGCTCTGGCACTAGCAACACGATCACCGCCTCTGGATGGCGGGCGGAGACTCGCTCAAGAGAAGCCAGTACCTCACGCTGCTCGCCGCGCGCGTCAAAGAAAACAAGATCTGGCACCGCAATAGCTACTGGATCTAACCGCAGCATGCCCGGCATATCAGGCAGTAAGGTGATCGGCGGCGACATCGCAGCACATAGCTGTTGCAACTTGGTTTTTAACTCCAGATCAGTAGTGAGCATTAGTGCATTCATTCACTCTCCTTTTCCCTCAGATACAGCTAGCGCTGTCCATAGCTTCTCTTGTCAGCGTGGTCGTAAAGGGGGGAATCTCTACTGAAAAATTTAGTAGCGGTATGTAGGTGTTCACCATCGTTCCCGGTTTCACAGATACTGTCACTGAGCGGCAAGTGGCGCGTGCGGTGGCGCTATCTGCTGCGCATGAAGGCGGGTCATACTGCAAGTTGACAGTGCTTGCATTCAGCTGCGGGAGAAGCTGGGACATCCGTTGGGCGATAAGCGTCGCATTGGCATCACAAACCACCGCTAGCCGCGCCCCCAAGCGCGTTGCTTCATTGGCTGTGTTGAAAATAAATAATAAACGCCCGAGTTCAAACACCGCGAATAGCACCACGATGAATCCAGCACTCGTCACAAGTGCGAATTCAACCAGGGCTGCACCACGCTGGTATCGATGCTGATATAGATGTCTGAGCTGGACCTTCATAGCCCCCTCATCACCGAACTGATGGTATTGAACTGAAGCGATGGGCCAGCACCAGTAAACGGCAAACCAAGAAATCCAAACTGGTAGCCCTCGATACGCACAACCACCAGCTGGATGGTGCCGGTACCAGTACCGGTCACGACATTCTGTAAATCGCTGGTCTGCAGGTCCGGGCACTGCGCTACCGATGCACGAGTGCAAATCTTGATATGCGAAGTACTGAGGCCAGGCGCTAGTGGTGTAGAACCGGATTCACAGGTTGTTTTACCAAATACGGCGAGGCAGCGCGCCTGCGTGGCAGCATTTGAAAAACTCGTGCTATCAGAGGGATCGTAGGTTGCAACCAGACGGGATGCTGCCCTGACCGATTTTGCAACGATATCGTAGTGATAGATCGCACGCCCGTATTCGACGACACCAAACGCCAGGACTAATAAAGGTATTAGCACTAAGGAAAATTCCACTGCAGCCGCGCCATGTTCGTGTTGGCGTCGACTTATGCGAAAGCGCATTGGCCGGCTCGTGCGCATCGCACTCATCGCACGAGTGCCGATACGAGCGGCCCATTTGATCCACTACCACCTGGCAAGCCAACCGAAGCGCAAGGGCTGCCGGCTTCTGAAGTATTACCTAGATACTCCAAGTACATGCGCGGCGCCGATGCATTGCCACCGCTATTGCCATTACCATTACCGTTGCTGTTCCCGTTTCCGTTTCCGTTTCCGTTTCCGTTACCGTTACCGCTTCCACCGGAAGTGCTTGAACCACCTGCCACCAACTGTGAATTTCCGCTTGCATTGTTGACTATGGGATGTAGCAACAGCACACACGCCCACTGCTGTACCGGCGCTGTCTGGCTGCTTTGGTATGCAGCACAGTCAACCACCGGCGCGATCATGATGCGGCGATCACCACCCTGTGCCGCGAGATTACTCGTACTAAGCACACTACCGCGCACATCTGAATTACCGCCTTGATAGGGAGTGTTAGACGTTCGCTTTGAGACAAAGTCTGCATACGCGTTACCGGCTGATTTATTCCAGTTACCGCTAAATAAATTGTCGGTATAGGCAAAGCCGGTACGGTCTGGTTGCGCCTCGGTCGACCGCACATTCCCTTGGTAGATCCCGAAACGGCTGTTGTACTCATTCGCCAACGAGGTGACATTACCCGCCTGACCAACCGGTGATCCTGTTGGCGGCAACTGGCACTGCCCCGTTCCGGTCAGATTCGCAGCCAACTCCGCCGCTCCACCTTGCGGCGGACTGAGATCTGCCCACATGAAGCTTCCAGTCAGCGCGCCACTCGCACTCACTGCGCCTTCCAACCAACTCCCCTTAGCGCCGAGATTCGCCTTGCAAACCGCAACGGGTATCGCACAGGTTGTTTGCGAAGGCTGCAGACGCGCAACTGCCGAAGCTGACATGCTTTGCATACCGATATTCACGCCCGGCAGCACATTCAAGGTTTGAATCAACCAAGTAGGAATATTGTTTTGAACTAGCGCGCAGCGCGCATAACGCATGGTCAGCGTTGTCGCGTTGCTGACAGCAAGATCACTACTGTGATACCAAGGCCCGCCTAAGCCAGCTGCGAACTCGATACTGCCATCGGATTGAGTGGCGACTGTACGTGATTGAAACAATACCCGGTGTCGCTGCGCAGTGGTGAGACCCGCAGCTTGACTAATTTGAAGCTGTTTTCCATCACTGCCAGAGAGCGACTGTGCTGCTGATAAAGCACAGGCATCAGCAGCATTCTGTAGCTCGGTTTTTGCGACATAGAGCTGACCGAGATCGAGCGCCAACCCCGCCATACCTATCATTGCTGTAATGACGATAGCGAAGATCACTGCGACCGCACCTTGCTGACGTCTATGCGGTATGGTTTGGCGCATCGGTTGGAGCACGGCGTTTTCTCCCCGGTGATATCGAGATTGACTATCTAGATTCAGCGCGAGACGCCAATCGTGAACGCTGAACTTGTCGGCGTCGGCTCTTTAAATGAACTGCGATAACGCACAATGGCTTCACGGCCACTTGCGCCATCAATGCCGTTCACTGGTGCGTCACCACCGGCGGTCGGATCGATGATCTGCTGCTGCTTGGAGAGTCTGACTGACTGTCCGAACTCCGCATCCCACTGCGGTGTCGTGGGCACACATGCAGTCAATGACAACATGGCCACTCCGGACAAAAGCAATCGCTGGTATTGAGTATTTAGCATAGTCATGAACAGGTTCCTCACTTCAATTCAAATCCGGTATTGGCATCACGGGGCGACGTGCGCGATTCACGTTCACGCTGACTTTCACGCTGACTTTCACGGTTACCCTCAAGCTTGCCATCAATGAAAAGTTCTTTACGGCTAGGATCGCGTAAGCCATCGGTCGGTAACTTGTTAGGTAGGGGTAAGGGTTTAACGAGTCGTGGTGTGACGACGAACACCAACTCGGTTTTGTCATTCTGAAAGTCAGTGCTTCGAAATAGTGCGCCGATCACCGGTAGCTCACCAAGCACCGGAAAGGCTTTGATATTCGCATTCGAGTTATTTTTTATGAGCCCACCAATGGCGAAGCTCTGGCCATCGGCCAGCTGTACCGTAGTTGATGCGCGGCGTGTCGTGATAAGTGGCAAGATCGCGCGGGCTTGGGTCGTACCGTTGCCAATACCAACACCGTCGCGCGACAGCTCGGATACTTCGGGCGATACCCGCAAATTGATACGACCACCCGAGAGTACGGTCGGTGTGAATCGTAAGCCAACGCCGAATTCTTTCTCTTCCAAAGCGATCCGACCCAGCGCATCCTGCGCCACCGGAATGAGAATCTTGCCACCCGCGAGAAAGCTGCCCTCCTGCCCACTGATCGCCATGACGTTTGGCTCGGCGAGTACTTTCACGAGTGATTCTTTTTTCTCGGCATCCAGGTAAACCCCAGAGCCTGAAGCGCGGGTGATACTCAAATTTCCGCCCAAATTACCGACCAAAAAACTCGACAAGATGCTGGTCGTGACCGATCCACTCGATGGCCCGCCCTGGATACCAACGCCGAGTTTGTCGATCAGCGCTTTCGACACTTCAGCTATTTTGACCTCAAGCATCACTTGCTGGGCTGCGGCAACCTGCAATAGATTCACGACGCGCAGCTGCTGAAGGGCGAGGTTGCCCGATTGTGCAGCAGCATTCCCAGCCGAATTGGTTGTGGCCATGCCATCTTGCAAGGCACCCGGGCTAACACTGGACGGCCGACGGACATACGCTAATGCCAGATCATTGGCGCGCGAGGCGGCCATGGTGTCACTGACCGTACCACTCAAGATCAGACTATCAGCGGCCGCGCTGACCCGAATTTCTTTTTCTTCAGGCATCAAGTCGAGTAGCGTTGCCTGTAATGCTCCGGGGTCCAGGGTGACCACAACATCAATTGCACTGCAGCGTCCACTTTTACCCTGCACAATCATGTTGGTACTACCAACCTCGACACCTAGCAGATATAGCGTCTCAGGCGATACCAGCATTGCTTGGGCAACTGCCGGGTTTCCAAGCGTCCGATTGGTCACTGGCTCAGGCAGACGCAATAAAGTTGATTTACCGATTGGCAGCGTCATCCGACTGGGTGCAGCAGGCTCGCCATTACAGTTGAGTGGTGCCAAGCTATACAACTGATTCGATGCCAGCTTTTCGCTGTTTGGTCGGTGCGTGGCACTATCGACTACCTGTGCAGTTGTTACAGTGGATGCGCTGATGCAGGTCACCATCAGCAACTGGCACAAAGCTTGTGTATTTTTCTTCATATTATTTCTCCGGTCGCCTTGGTCGTGCGGGTCAATAGCATTCCTGTCCATTGCGTAAACCGTTGATGACACCGACGCAGGTCAGCGGCGACGCTACTACTGTTGATGTAGCTTTGGATGGTGCTGCGGCTGCGGCTGCAGCTGTACTTACGACAGGTGCAGTAGTGGCTTTTTTTACCCTCGTCGATGCAGTTCGCGTATTACGACTTACTGGAGGATTCGTACTTGGCGGGTTCTTGCTTTGCTCAGCCGGCATGACCGGTGCCGCAGCTTGTTCCAGCAAGCTGGTTTTAGTTACGCCAGTAGTGTCGGCTGCTAAGGGATCAATTTGGTTACGCAAGACCAGTGAGAGCGTACCGACACTGCGCGCAAGATCGATCTTCTCGGCCTGGTGTGGTGTCACTTCCAGGGTGACTGCATTCACAACGCGTGGTTTTGTATCATCGCGACCAACCTCTTGTGCGACAGCCAATACCAGAATACGCTCGAGCACAATTTTTGAAATTGAATTGTCGCGTGCTGCGGTCACACTCGATTCACGTTGGGTATTGACGATGATGTCAACGTAGTTACCCGGTAGCGCAAAACCGGCGACTCCGATTACATCATTCACCCTGACGGTAATTGCGCGCTTACCATCACCGATGACTGCAGATAAGCCACCTTGCGTACCGACTGGTGCCAGTTTGGCCTGTAGGACAGGTTCGCCGCGCAACATATTTGTTTTTAATACTCGACCATCCAAGCCATTAAGCTGCTGAAACGCACCCGGCGGTACGCTTCGTGATGGCCAGTCAACCATCTCCATTAACTCCGGTGTCAGTCGCTGTCCAAGGCTGATATCGGTCGAAGCTACGGCCACCTTGGTCATGCCACTACCAGATTTCGCATCCAGCCATTGAGAAGCAAGAAATACTGCCATGAGCCCGGCGATAAGAGCGACGCTCATCATGATCCATGGTCTTGTTATTCGCATATTTCCTCCGGACGCGTAGTCGCTACGTAATCAACGATTCGGATACATCTCGATCGCGATGAGTACCAAGGTGCTTCCGATTGCAATCACCAAGCCATAGGGCAGCGTTGCCCGTGAATCCTTCAACATGCGTGGCGCTGGAATACGCTTACGCGAATAGATCATCCCTTCACCCATAGCACTTATCCAGTCGGCATAGGGTGAGCGTGCATATAGCAGAGCAATTGCCCAAACACCACCTACTAGTGCACTAATAAGTGCGACATGTAAGGTCGCCAGCCAGCCCATATGCATGCCGAGTACGCCCAACAACTTGACATCGCCAGCACCCATGCCGCCCATTAAATAAAACGGCAGTAGGATCACGAGCCCGGTGACACCACCA
>JBIKUP010000046.1:0-8117 GCA_044347535.1 Burkholderiaceae bacterium | reverse complement strand
GCACCGACCGCAATGACCGGGAAGGACAGCTTGGGCAGTTGCACTTTGCGCAGCAAGTGCGCGTTATCGTTGAACACGCTGGTGAGGCGCGACAATACTTCGGAAAACAGGTTCCAAGTGAGGATGCCGGAGCAGAGGTAGACGGGGTAATCAAATGCGCCTTCACCCATGCCGGGATGACGCATGACACGACCAAACACGACGCTATAAATCAGGATGAGCGCTAGCGGCTGTGCGATGGTCCAGAGGATTCCTAGCGCTGATCGTCGATACCGAAGCTGCTGGTCACGCAGAACGCTATTCCAGATGAAGCCTCGGAAATGCCACAGGGATTTGAACATCGGTCAGCGCGGATCGAGCGATTGGGGTAGGTGCCCTACTTCGCCCGTGGGAGGTAAAGCCAAGAATCGTACCATGGGGCTGCATGCCGCCCATGCCACAGGGGTGTCATTCTTTGGAACGACGCGCAGTGCTGGAACTGGGTGGACCGAGCGACGAACTAGACCTCTTTGGCTGCTTGCTCATGCTGCGGTGCGCTGGCCGCGAGATCGCGTCTGACCAGCGACGACAAATTCCAGTACACCACCCCGTAGCACAGCGACAGACAGGCGAATGCCAAGATCAGGATGGGCGTTGAGGTGCTGCACTGCCAGCCCAGCCATGCACCCAGCATGACAAATGGCCAGACCAACAAGCAAACCCCAATATGTGGCAGAAAGCCTTGCGCGATAAAGGGAAAGCGCGCGCAAATGCTGGCACCAATCAGACTGTGAAGATGCTGACGATCAGGCTGCGCGAGCGCGCGATCGAAGGCAAAGCGACGCAAAATGGAAAACAGCGTTTCAATGATTGGGTAGCTGCAAACGAGTACCGCCGCCCAAGGCGACAGGGCCGGGTTGCGGGTTACGAGCAATACGGACAAACACCCTAACAAGAAACCCAACAGGTAAGCGCCGGAATCGCCGAGAAACAGCTTTCCAAATGGGAAGTTCAGCAAGAAGAAACCCAAGGCGGATGCACCGATGAGCAGGCAGAGTTGCACCAATTCAGCATCGCCCTGAGTATGCGCGATCAGCCCCAAGCCACCCAGACTGATCAGGAAGCTGCCGGTCGACAAGCCATGGTAGCCATCGACTAGATTCACGGCATGGCACAGCCCCGCAATCGCGAATACGGTAAACAGAGCTGCAAAAGGACCTACTGTGAGCAACACATCAATGAGCGGCACATCGACCCGAACGATGGAAAGACCACCCAAAAAAACCGCCAGCACACCGCTGGCAAAGGTTGCAGATAATCGCTGGCCCACGCCGATTGATTTGGTGAAGTCCTCTGCCATGCCGAACATGAACGCTGGCAAGCTAGCCAACAATATCCAGCCGAGCAGCTGGGCAACCGGGGGCGCGACAATAATCCAGGCCAGTGCCATACCGGTTAGAACGGCGAGCCCACCGATGCGCGGGGTAGGATCTGAATGAATTTTTTGAATGCCGGTATTGGAATCGAGCGAGTGCTCACCATGCCAGTGCTTGGTGAGAACGATGCTAACGGCAAGGGCAAAACTAGATAGCAAGGCGATGGCGATCGCCGCTTGTGACGGGTAAGGAAACGTCATAACAAAAAGTTGGTTTTTCTACACGAATTGCCATAATTATAGCCTTTTTGCGGTTGCAACAAAACGAAACTGCTGACCGAAGCGGGAGCCCCGGATCACGCTGATACAATCTGGCCGCTTATCTGGGTCCTGAACCCCAACTCTCTTTGGTTTGCAAGCCGATGCGCCCTACCCTTGTTTCTACCTCCAGACTGCGCTCGAAAGCGCTGACACGCACACGTCTCGCCGCCTGCTTAAGCGCCGCACTCGCGTTTAGCGCACCGGGTGCAGCTGCCATGACACTGGAGCAAGCCCTTCAGGCTGCGCTGCGCTATGACCCGCTGTTCCAGTCGGCTAACTACGAACAAGCAGCCTCGAGCGAGGCCCGCGCGATCGGGCGCGCTAATTTGCTGCCGAATGTGTCAGCCAACTACGGCCGCAGTGATGTCGCCGCAGACCGCACGATTACGACGGGTGGCCGGCCGGTGAATGACAAGCCCAACTACATCAGTGAATCGGCATCGATCAGTTTGCGTCAGCCGCTATTCAATTTGGAAGCTTATGCACGCTACAAGCAAGGTGATACGCAATCGAATTATGGCGAGGCAGTGCTAGCGACCAAGACGCAGGACCTGTATGTGCGATTGTTTGGTGCCTATGCCGAGGTGCTGTTGGCGAGTGACCAGATTCAGCTAGCGGTAGCGCAACGCGATGCGCTAAAAGAGAGTGAACTGGCGAATCAGCGCATGTTTGAACGCGGCGCAGGCACCAAGACCGATGTGTTGGAAACCAAGGCCCGTTATGAGTTGTCGGAGGCTGAGTTGTTGGAAGCCGGGAACAATCTTGATATCGCGCGACGGAAGCTGGCCAGCATCACCGGGCCGCTGACGACCCCACTGCCAACACTGGGTACTGGTTTCAAATTTTTGTCACTCGAACCGGAAACCTACGAGGCTTGGGAAAAAATCGCGCTTGATCAAAACACGACGCTGATAGCGCAGCGGTATCAGGTGAATTATGCCGAGCTGGATTTGAAGCGTGCGCAAGCCGGGCACTACCCGAAACTGGATTTAGTGGCGAGCTACACCGACTCCAAGGCTGATTCTTTGCTGACCTTCAATCAGGAATCTCGGCTGCGCAGTATCGGCGTGCAGATGGCCATCCCTTTGTATTCCGGTGGCAGTGTTGACGCCGGGGTACGGCAAGCCACAGCGGGTTTTGAGCGCGCGCGTTCAGATCTGGCGGCAAAGACGGAAGACGTGCTGCAGGAAGTGCGAAAACAGCATCGCCTGTTCAGCAGCAGTAAGGCGCGCATCGATGCGCTTGCCAATGCAGAGCAGTCATCGCTGCTCGTTATTGAAGCCACTCGAAAAAGTATTGCGGGGGGTGCTCGTATTAATCTTGATCTGCTGAATGCCGAGAAGCAGCTATACACCACGCGCCGCGATCTTGCACAAGCGCGCTATGGTCATTTGATCGCCTACTTGCGACTGCGCCAAGCGGCGGGCGTGCTCACGGGCGAAGATGTGCTGGCGCTGGGCACGTATTTCAGCAACTAAGCGCGTCCCGAGGCAACTTCCCGCGACGACCTTTTTGTTAGCCCGGCGGGTCGTAGGGGATACCACTGGCAATCAGCTGGGCGACATTCGCCTGATTTTCGGCAGACTCTGAAAAATCGGCTAAGACTTTTTTCCAGGTTTTTTCCGGGTTGGTGCGTAGCTGGTTTTGCCACCATTGGTAACCCGTATCGTCCGGGCTACGCTGCAAGACATTGCTGTACAAGCGGGTGAGGAATACATCATTGGTTGGGTTGCTGCCGTACAAGGCGCGAAACTCGGGGGAATCAATGAAGCGCGACGATACCTCGATCAAATCCATGCCTTTGTCCATACGATCTATCCAGAAACCCAGACCGGATACGTCAGGCGTTCGATTGAACGCTGCCTTGTAAACACGATACGCCTGGCCGGCGGTACCGTTGGTGTCGAGCGCAATCGTCAGATCAGGAAACTGTAGTCGCTCGACATTGACGAGCGTGTCGGTGTCATCACGCTGGCCGACATTGTCGCGCACCGAATAGCGATTGTTTCCCAGCGCACTAACGCTGTACTCGAATGCCCAGCCTCGATACAGCGCGGTATCTCTGCCGCTGCCGCCATCAAAACTATCTACCCCACCGTATCCAGCGAACAGGTCATTGCCATCCAGCCCTTGCACTTGATCGGCGGCGGTACCCAAGCGTGCAGAATAAAATGAATCATTCCCCGATAAAAAACTCAATCGGTAGTTGTGCTGAGCACTCGCTTGGGCTTCGTTGAACGCCAGCAGCTGTTGGATGTCAAAGGGGCGACCGAAAACAATATTTTTTTGCTGAGACCCGCCCTGAAGAATGGACAGCGAGTCGGCTACCCCGGAGACCTGATCCAGCGTGGTCTTGGTCGAGACGTATTGAAACTTGCCAGTCGCCACCCAGCGTGTGTTGCTGCCGCCATCGCTGAGCACCAAGCGCACCGCGGTGGATTCGGGCGCGATGATGACTTGGTCATAGGAGGACAACGCGGCCTGCACGGCAACGTTATTCAGGCTGATGCCCGATGCGGTGATGATTTCTTGGTAAGCCAATCTGCTGCTCTTAGAGTTTCGAGACTTTATCTGAGGAGAATCGGCATTCTCGCAGGAT
Organism: Burkholderiaceae bacterium; assembly: GCA_044347535.1. Taxonomy (GTDB): domain Bacteria; phylum Pseudomonadota; class Gammaproteobacteria; order Burkholderiales; family Burkholderiaceae_D; genus Pernthalerella. The sequence continues at coordinate 3,843 of JBIKUP010000046.1, read as the reverse complement.
TGTTAACACTATCTGCCGATTTGTTTGGTAGGCCAAATCCGACAAAACCACTCGGGTTTTATGTTGCCATACAACAATCAGGAGTATCCTATATGAATAGTCCTATATGAGATCTGGCCTCACGGCAATCCTCCCATTCTGGCGTGACTACTGCCCTTATCATCCCGCTGAACGCGGACCCGGCGCAAACGCGGCAGCTGCATGCGCTGCAACATGCTTTTGCCGAGGTGTGCAATGCCCTTGCTCCGCTGGCGCGCGAGACTCGCTGCTGGAATCGGGTCGCGCTGCATCATCTGAGCTACCGGCAGCTCAGGGCGCGCTTCCCGCAGTTGGGCTCGCAAATGATCTGCAACGCGATTTACTCGGTGTCGCGCAGCTGCCGTCAGGTCTATCAATCGCCCCACAGCCCTTTCAACTTGGCACGACTCGGCACTCAGCCGCTGCCGTTGCTGCAGTTTGCTTCCAGCGCACCGGTGTATTTTGATCGGCATACCTTGAGTATCAAGTCGGGACAGCTGTCGATGTTTTCATTGGACGGCCGCCTGCGCTTTCAGCTGTCCATCAGCGCCGGTGACGAGCAACGTTTTCAGCAAGAGAAACTGCGCGAAATCGCCATGGTGTCGATAGGGGATGCTTTTTCTTTGAACTTTCACTTTTCCGGAGCGCCGCAGGATGGCTCGGAAGCTGATCCCATGCTTCCCCAGTACGTGCTAATTCTGACGAACCCACCCCCGCCTAGCGCTCCTTCTGCCATGGAACACGCCGCATGAATACTGCTGTCAAAGCTCCGGCGAGCAATGAACTCTCGAAACTGATCTGGCGCTATCTGCCGCTCTATAAACAGGCCGCGCTGTTCAGCTTTGTCACCAGCATGCTGGTACTCGCTCCGACCATATTCATGCTCGAGGTGTACGACCGCGTGATCAACAGCCGCAGCAGTACGACGCTGGTGATGCTGCTGATCTGGGTGCTCGGTACCTACCTGATCATGGAATGGCTGGACGTAGTACGCAGCAAGTTGATGTACCAAGCGAGTGAGAAATTCGATGTGTCCCTGCGCAAGCGACTGTTTAACGCCAGCTTTGATATCAATCTAAAAAACCCAAGTAGCGGCACGATGCAGGTGTTCAATGATTTGCGCACACTGCGCGACTTCATCGCTTCACCCGCGGTTACCGCAATCATGGATGCGCCGGCTTCACTGCTCTATCTTTTTATCGTTTTCATGATCAGCCCGTGGTTGGGATTGGTGGCGCTGATTGGCGCAGTGGTGCAAGTCGCCCTCGGGGTGCAAACCGAACGTAAAACATTACCCGCGCTGACAGAGGCAAACAAGGCGGCGATCAGCGCGCAAAACTATGCCAGTGGTGTATTACGCAATGCGCAGGTCGTGAATGCGATGGGCATGACTGGCCCTATTCATAAACGCTGGATGAAACGTCAGCGGCTGTTTCTTGCTCGGCAGGCCGAGGCCTCCGATACTGCCGGCTTCAATAGCGCGAGCTCGAAAATGATACAGATGCTGCAGAGCTCGCTGATCCTGGGTCTGTCGTGCTGGTTGACCGTCAAGGGGATGTTGCTTGGTGGTGGCGGCATGATGATTGTTGCCTCAACGCTCGGCGGTCGTGTGCTGGCACCACTCGCGCAGCTGATCATGCAGTGGCGTTTGGTGGTGAATGCGCGCGACTCGTACCGCCGTATGGATAATTTCTTGAGCGCTGTTCCGGAGCGCCAGTACGGTATGTCGTTGCCAGCACCCGAGGGCTATCTGAATGTCGAGCAGGTGACTGCCGGCGCACCTGGCAGCCCTTATCCGATTGTGCGCGGGGTGAATTTTTCTGTTGCACCGGGCGAGACGGTTGCCATGATCGGACCATCGGCCGCCGGCAAAACCACCTTGGCGCGACTACTGATCGGTATCTGGCCAACACTCTCCGGCAAGGTTCGCTTGGACGGTAACGACATGCACACCTGGAATAAGGCTGAGCTTGGACCTTACCTCGGCTACTTGCCGCAGGATGTAGAACTGTTCGATGGCAGCATTGCCGAGAACATCGCGCGCTTTGGTGATATCGACATGGATCAGGTACGTGAAGCTGGGCGTCAGGTGGGCCTTGAACCCATGATTGAAGCGCTACCGGATGGCTATGAAACTTTGCTCGGTGAGGATGGCGCCCGACTATCCGGCGGTCAGCGTCAGCGCGTGGCGCTGGCACGCGCGATCTACGGCTGGCCGAAATTCGTTTTGCTGGATGAACCAAACTCCAGCCTTGACGAGTCTGGTGAAAAATCATTGTTTGAAACGCTGCTCGAATTGAAGCGCCGGGGCAGCACCACCATCATCATCACACACCGTAGTTCTGTGCTGCCTGCTGCAGACAAAATTCTGATTTTGCGGGATGGCCAACTCGCCGCTTTCGGGCCACGCGATGAGGTTCTGCAAGCGCTAAACAAGGCGCGCCAGCAGCAACTGGTGGCCAGTGGCGTGCCACCGCAAGTGGCGGGAGGTATGGCATGAATCTGATTCGATCTCTAAACCGCAGCGAGCTAGGCCGCGGGCTGTGGACGTTCCGTAAAGAGTTTTTGTGGGTGGGCCTGTTCAGTCTGGTCGCCAACCTGCTGATGCTGACGCCGACGCTTTACATGCTGCAAGTGTTCGACCGGGTGATGCTGAGTCAGAGTGAAGTCACGCTGATTGCGGTCACGCTCGTGATGGTGCTGTTCACTGCGGTGATGGCGATTGCCGAGCTGGTGCGCAGCCGCTTGCTGGTGCGCGCCGGTGTGCGCTTTGATGAGGCACTGAATGCGCGTGTGTTTGATGCCAGCTTTTCTGCGCATCTGGCACAAGATGGTGCGAGCGCAACGCGGGCGTTTTCTGATCTCACCAACCTGCGTCAATTCTTGACGGGTAACGGCATCTTCACTTTCTTCGACTTGCCTTGGATGCCGATATACCTAGCGGTACTTTTCATGATGCACCCCCTGCTAGGTTGGGCCGGTATTGTCTTCACACTGCTGCTGATTGCACTTGCCATTGGTAGCCATCTGTTTACTTCATCGCTGCATGAACGTGCCAGCGACAGCGAGTTGCAAGCCAATAGCTACTTGGGCGGCAAGCTGCGGCATGCCGAAGCGGTGGAGTCGATGGGGATGCTGCCGAATTTGCGTCGTCGCTGGATCGGCCTTGTCGCAACGCAGTTTCACCGCCGTGAGCAATCGCATGGGCAGCAACACCGCATTCAGGCACTCGGAAAATTCATGCAGTACAGCCAGCAGTCATTGATTCTGGCGCTGGGTGCCTGGCTGGCGATTCGTGGCGAGATTTCTCTCGGTGCGATGATTGCCTCGAATGCGCTGATGTCGAATGCCTTGCGCCCGATCAGCAGTTTGGTCGGCACTTGGAAACAGTTTATTGAGGCGCGTCAGGCCTATTCGCGCTTGGATCAGGTGATCAGTGATTATCCGGATGGTGGGCGCTTCCACAGCGCTGATCATGTGACTGGGCAGGTTGAACTGCGACAGCTGGTGGCAATGGCGCCTGGCACGGACACGAAAATTTTGAAGGGTTTAACTATCGAGTTCCGCCCCGGCGAGGTGGTGGGTATCGTCGGCCCCTCTGGCGCTGGTAAATCGACCTTAGCGCGCTGCTTGCTTGGTGTGTGGCCAAAAACCAGCGGTCAGATGCTGCTGGATGGTATCGATATTAGCAAGTGGGATCGCGATCGCCTCGGCCCGCACATTGGCTATCTGCCACAAGACATCGAGCTACTGGAAGGTAGCGTTGCTGAGAATATTTGCCGCTTTGGTGAGATCGATTCCGATGAGGTGATTAACGCGGCAAAA
>JBIKUP010000045.1:0-8390 GCA_044347535.1 Burkholderiaceae bacterium | reverse complement strand
TAGCAAATAAAAACGCCCGCGATTCGCGGGCGTTTTTTTGCATCATTACAGCGCTTGATTACTGCTTCAGCGCCTCGATAGCGATATCGATGCGTACCTCGTCGCTAACAGCCGGTGCATATTTGCCCATGTTGAAGTCGGTACGCTTTACGATGGTGTAGGCATCCGCACCGATCGTGTCTTTCTTCTGGATCGGGTGTGGTGCTGCGAGGAAGCGGGTGACTGTCAGTGTGACGCGCTTGGTCACACCTTTCATTGTCAGGTCACCCTCGATGCTGACCGGCTTGTCGCCATCAAAATTCACCTTGGTCGACTTGAAGGTCACGGTAGGGTACTTGGCAGTATCCAGAAAATCTTCACCCTGGATATGCTGGTTGAATAGCGTAGAACCCGTGCTCACCGAGTTAGTCTCGATTGTGATATTGACCGAGCCGGTGCGGCCTTCTTTGTCGTACACCACGGTGCCGGTGGTTTTATCAAAGCGCGATTGCTGCGTGGTAAAGCCGAGGTGAGTATACGAGAAGCGTGGGAAAGTATGGTTCGCCTCGACACCATAGCTGACGGGTGCAGCAAATGCCGGCGCGACAGCTGCGGCGCTGAGGGCTAGTGTGGTGATTAATCGTGAAATCGTTTTCATTATTGTTCCTCCAAGGGTTAAGGTTTTACTGCGGTAGTGATGAAGCTTTCGAAGACGGCAGTATCCGTCTGAGAATATTGTCGCGGTCAATAAAATGATGCTTCAGCGCAGCTATTACATGGACTGCGAGGATAAACATCAACAAGCCATTCAGTGCACCATGTAACTCAGCCAGGGTGTCGCCAAGTTGTTTGTCCTTGCCAAGCAAATCGGGAATGGGTAGTACACCAAACCAAACCGTCTGATAGCCCTTGGCTGAACTCATTAACCAACCCGAGATGGGTATGGCAAGCATCAACAGGTATAGCGCAGTATGTCCGACATGCGACGCAAGACGCTGATACTTCGACATTTGCTCGGGTAGTGCGGGTGGCTGATGCGTGATGCGCCAGCCAACCCGAACCAGCAGCAGAAAAAATACGGTCACACCGACCCATTTATGCCAAGAGTAGAGCTGCAGCTTGAGCGGCGACATCGACAAATCGCTCATGGATTGCCCAAGCGCGAACAAGCCGATGATCAGCAGCGCCATCAGCCAGTGAAGCACCTTAGCGGTACCGGTGTACTGCGCTGCTGTTTCATGTTCCATCGTATGAGTATCATCCATGATCAGTGCAGTGTCGTGAAGGCGTAAGCATCCATGGCGAGTACATAGTCGCTGATGCCGGTGTGCAGATGTTCAACCGCTGGTCGCTCGCCCGCTGCGCCAAGCGCGACATACAGGGGCTGCAGGTGCTCATCGGTTGGATGCGCGCGAACTGCATCCGGTGCAAGGCGACGATAGTCCAGCAGCGCTTCAAGATCATGCTGATGTAAGTGCTCAGTCATCCAGTGCGGGAAGTGGCGCAGATAATCGAAAGTCACGCCGGGCTGTGCATTCGCGATGCGATAGTCACCCAGATTGTGCGTGATGTTGCCTGACCCAATAATCAAAAAGCCTTGCGCACGCAGTGGCGCCAGCGCCCGACCGAGTTGAAATGCGCCGCTAACGCCGCGATGGCTTTGCAAGGACAGCGGCACTATGGGCACATCGGCATCCGGGTACATCTGGCGCAAGGGTACCCAAGCACCATGATCCAGACCATGACCGGGCGCTTCTTCCACGGCTAGTCCGGCCAAGCGCAATGCGTCGACCACCTCGCGCGCAGCCTCCGGGCAGCCGGTCGCTGGGTATTGAATCTCATACAACTCAGCTGGGAAGCCGTAGAAATCATGGATGGTCTCGAGCCGCTCACCCGTGCCGACAGTCGGCGTTTGGGTATCCCAGTGCGGACTCACGATCACGATCGCTCGCGGGCGCGGCAAGCTGGCGGCGATTCGGCTCATGGCCAGACCCGCAGCGCCGGGGCGCAGCGCGAAAGTTGGTGCGCCATGGGGCAGAAACAGCGAGGGCAGGTTCACGGTAGCAGTCAAATTCGGTGGAAAAGTAGTCCGCTGGTAGCAACTCGGGCAGGCCGTTCAGTAGCTCGGACCCGGGTGGGGGCCTACCGTGCGACCTAAGTGAGGCGGACTGTACCTGTGCCAATTGCAAAGAAAAAGAGGACAATCAGCAAATATTTGTTCCTTGGAATGCAACAATGGACCGTTTATCTGCCATGCATGTCTTTGTACGGGTGGCCGAGCTGAGCAGTTTCTCGGCGGTGGCGCAGCAAATGGGCGTTGCGCGATCGGTCATCACCCGGCAAGTGGCTGCGCTGGAGCAGCATCTTGGGGTGAAGTTGATGGCGCGCAGCACCCGTCGCTTGACGCTGACCTCGGCTGGCGCAGCTTATCTTGAGAAATGCCGGGTCATTCTGAATCTGGTGGAATCGGCCGAGACCGGCATCGCCGAGCAGCGACTCGCAGCGCGCGGTCATCTTCGTATCAGTTTGCCGTTGAGCTTTGGCTTGAAGCGTATGCTGCCCATACTGCTCGACTTCGCACGCCAACACCCGGAGGTTTCGCTCGATATGGATTACACCGACCGCCGCGTCAATCTGATCGAGGAGGGGGTTGATCTAGCGATTCGTATCACCGGACAACCCGGGCCGACCGAGGTGGCGCGTCGCATGGGTAGCATTCATTTGTACACGCTGGCATCTCCGGATTATCTCGCGCGCTTTGGCAAGCCACTTCACCCGGCAGAACTTGCGCAACATGAATGCCTGGCCTATAACAGTCCAGGAGTCGCGTCGGGCTGGGTCTATCGCGTCGAAGGGCAATGGAAAAGTTTTACCGTACCCTCGCGCATCAGTGCCGGTAATGGCGAGGCGCTGACCGAGGCCGCAGCGTGCGGTTTTGGTGTCACGGTACAACCTGATTTTGTGGCAGAACCTTACCTTGCGACGGGTCGCGTCGCTAAATTACTGGAGGATTACGAATTGCCGGAGCTTGGGCTGTACGCCATCTTGCCTGGCAATCGTCAGGTACCGCATCGGGTGCGGGTGCTGATCGACTTTATGGCGAGCCACTTACCCCAAGCTGATATCGAGTTCTCGTCATGAGTGATGCTGTATTTGCTTTGCTGGACGATGCCAGTGATCTCACTTCATCCGAACGGCGCTCGCGCCGATATACCCAATACGCAGGCGCATTACATTTGTATTCCGGAGATGACCACCATCATTTCTTCACCGAATTGCAGCAAGCACTTGATGCCGGTCTACATACAGTCACACTGTTTGCTTATGAGTTTGGTCATCTGTTACACGGCATCGGTAGCAAAACTGATCACACAGCCCTTGGCGATAAGCTCATTGCAAGGGTTGACGAAGGTCCTAGCGATAGGCCATGGATCACGGCGCTATTATTCAAGACCTGTGATCGACTGAATTCTGCTGAGGTGGATGACTGGCTGATCGAAGCAAGTACATCGGACGCTTACGCGATTACCGGAACCCGCGCCATGCTGTCAGCGCAAGACTTTGTGCAGGCAGTCGCCAAGATTCATCGCTACATCGAAGCCGGTGATACCTATCAGGTGAACTTTACCTTTCCCTTACGTTTTACTTTCACCGGCGATCCGGTTGCACTGTATAGCGCCTTGCGCAAGCGACAGCCGGTACCCTATGGCGCGTTGATCGCTTTGCCCGACGGGTCATCGGTACTATCGCTATCGCCGGAATTGTTTGTCAGTCATGCGCAAGGAAAGCTGACTTGCCGACCAATGAAAGGTACCGCAGCAGCAAGTGATGATCATGCGCTGAATGCGCAACGCGCACAGGCCTTGCGTGAAGATGAAAAAGAACGGGCAGAGAACTTGATGATCGTTGATCTATTGCGCAATGATCTAGGACGTATCGCGCAGACTGGATCTGTACGTGTACCCGATTTATTCTCTGTCGAACGGTTCGGTGCGGTGCTACAAATGACCTCGACCATTGTTGCTGATGCGCGCACTGATATTACGCTGTCAGGAGTGTTTGAGGCACTTTACCCTTGTGGCTCGATTACCGGCGCCCCCAAGCGTCGCTCGATGCAGATACTCCATGAACTCGAGCGGTGGCCCAGGCACTTGTATACCGGTGGCATTGGTTGGTTTGATCCACCGGAATCTAATTTCCCATTAGGTGACTTCATGCTGTCGGTGCCGATCCGAACTCTCTTGCTTGATGCTCCTGATCACCATCATCATCGGCAGGGAGAAATGGGTATCGGTGCCGGTATTGTGTATGACAGCAATGCGGAAAGTGAGTATCAGGAATGCCTGTTGAAGGCACGCTTTCTCACCGGCTTGCAATCGACATTCGGTTTATTTGAGACGATGCGCGCTACTGCGCGAGGCTGCGAATTACTCGATCAGCATTTAGCTCGGATGGCATCGTCGGCACAAATTTTCGGATTTTCTTTTGATCTGGATGAGGTACGCCGGTGTATCACTGCAGAATGCGCGGAGATATCCGATGAACAGGAATACCGACTTCGGCTCAGTCTGAATGCGAACGGCGAGATTCAACTGAGTAAAGCGCTGGTGATCCCGCTACAGCAGCCGACACGTGTATTGTTGTCGCCGATTGTGATGCGATCGGATGATCTACTGCTCGCCCACAAAACAACGCTACGCCATGTTTACGATGAGGGCTGGAAGCATGCAGAGGCGCTAGGCGCTTTTGATACGCTGTTCTTCAATGAGCGGGGTGAGTTGACTGAGGGAGGTCGGACCAATGTCTTCATCAAACTCAATGGGCAATGGATGACACCACCATTGTCTGCTGGTGTGCTGCCGGGTGTGATGCGTGCACAAATACTGGAAGATAACAACTGGAGCGCGATTGAGCACACGATTACCCGTGCTGACCTTAAAACCGCAGAGGCTGTGTGTATTTGTAATGCCCTCAGAGGCGTATTACAGGCACAGGTAGTTTGGAACGACTGATAGTTTCTCTAATGATTGATTGAATTATTTTTCGACCATGGCCTCGCGCATGGTTTTCACAATGGGTTTTGCAAGATAGCGCAGCACAGTATTCTTGCCAGTCTTGACCTCGACCATCACGGTCATACCCGGTTGAAGTTGTATGGCCTCCTTGGCCTGCTTAGCGAAGCGTTTATCATCGGCACGAACCTGCATGCGGTAATACGCTTGCTCACCTTGCTTTAGGTCCTCGGTCAATGTGTCCGGACTGAGATAGCTGACCTTGCCTTCCAGCCAGCCGTACAACGTGTAGTCATAAGCATCGATCTTGACGCTAGCGGTTTGGCCGGTCTGAATGAAAGCGATATCCGTCGGACGTATGCGTGCCTCGACCAACAGCTCATTTTCAATCGGCACAATCTGCATCAACTCTTCGGTTGCCTTCAGGGTGCCGCCGATGGTGGTCATCCGAATGTTCTTCACTACGCCGCGCATCGGTGCGCGCAACTCAGTACGTGAGAGTAAATCTGCACGTTGTGCCAACATCTGCTGCACACCTGCGAGTTCTTCTTCTGCGCGTGATAAATCAGTCTGGGTATCTTGCAGATATTTATTCTGACGATTCGTAATCTGTGCGTGTAAATCTGCCACTTGGCGCTCGAGCTTTAACACATCCGCCTGCGACACATCGCCGGTATTAACTAGTGGTGCAGTCATGGCAAGCTCGCGCTGCGCGAGTTCAAGTAGCTTGCGCAAGGAAGCGATTTCTTCATTGATCGACGCGCGGCGCTTTTGCAAGAGCGCGAGTTGATTGGCGCGAAACTGTGGATAGCCTTCATTCTCGGCCGAGAAGGCAGGCTCACTGCCGACGACTTCTGCTTGAAGGCGCGCCACTGTCGCACGCAGCGCCAGCTCTCGCGAGCGCGTCTCTTGGTAAGCGGCACGTAGCTTCTGGCGATCGAGTAATGCCAGTACCTGACCGCGTTCGACGGCATCCCCTTCTTTGACAAGCAATGCTTGTAAGACACCGCCATCGCTGGCTTGAATGACTTGCGTGCGTCCACTGGCAATAATCTGTCCTGGTGCACGGGTGATCTGTTCCAGTTCGGCTTGCGATGCCCACACGAAGAAGCAGACCAGTGCCAGTAGGCTGATCCAAATGACCAGGCTGCCGCGAGTTTCTGATGAATTCATGATGATGCCTGTATCTGGTTGTTTCCATGCTCAGTGACTGCGTCATGCGGAGATTCATGGCTTTGCGGCGTGGGTACGGGCGTGGTGAGTTTGGCCAAAACTTCGCTACGTGCGCCATCCATTAGGATTCGACCCTGATCCATTACGATTACCCGATCGACCAGTCGTAGTAGGCTGGCTTTATGCGTCACCAACACAACCGTTGTGGAAGCAGGTAGTGAGCTCAGCATGTTTTGCATGACGCTTGCTTCCAATTCCACATCCATCGCTGCGGTTGGTTCGTCTAGAAGTAGTAAAGCAGGCTGGCGTAGCAGCAGACGGGTCAAGCCGAGTAGTTGCCGCTGTCCGCCAGATAGTCCGCGACCACCCTCTTGGATGGGTAGCTCCATCCCTTGCGGATGCGTACGGATGACACGGTCGAGTCCGGTCATCTTGGCAGCATCCAGTAATGCGCTGTCATTTGGCGGCGGAATGCCGAGTGTGAGGTTATCTCGTAGCGTGCCATGCAGCAGCCGAACATCCTGCGGTAAATAGCCGATCTGTTCCCGCAAAAATGCTCGTGCCAACAGCGCCATGTCCACGCCATCGAGAAAAATTTTACCGCTCAGTGGGCGATACAAGCCGGATAGCAGCCGAATCAGTGTGGATTTTCCCGAGCCGATCGGCCCAACAATGGCAATGCGCTCACCACTATCGATCGTCATCGTCACCGGTTGTAATGCCGTCAGCTTGTCGCTGAAGGCAAAAGTCACCTGTTCCAGGCGAACTGCGCCACTACAAGACGATGGCATGATCGCGCTACCGATGCCGGGTTGGTCGATCGGTAGTCGCATCATCTCATCCAGGCCATGTAGTGCTTCTTTAGCATGTTGCCACTGTGTGACCCAGCTGGCGATTTGCGTTATCGGTGATAGGGCGCGATTACTGAGGATGGAGCAGGCGATGAGTGCGCCCATGGAAATTTGCCCGGCGCTGACCATCCATGCTCCCAGTCCAATGATGGCGACATAGCTGAGCTGCTGTAATAGCTGTGCAAGATGCGAGGCCATCGTCGACAGATAACGGGTATCTAGTTCGAGCGATGAGCTTGATGCCACCAGTTGGCGCCAGCGGTCCAGCATTTTTGTTTCGGCACCTGCAGCCTTGATACTCTCGATACCGTCGATGACGTCGACCAGCAGGCCATTCTTGTGGCGAGTATCTTGTAATTGACGACGTGTCAGCTTTCCAATCCGCCAGTTCAACCAGAGTGATGTGGTGAGCACTACCGGTAGTAGCACTAATGGGATTGCGGCAAGCCACCCGCCAATAATTCCAATTACCGCAATAAACAAGAAGCAGAACGGCAAATCAGCCAACAGGAAAACTGTCGACGAGCTCATAAAATTTCGAACCAGCTCGAACTGACGAACCTGTGCTGCGAAACTGCCCACAGTACGCGGGCGGGCTTCCATTCGGATGTCGAGCATGCGCTGGAAAAAAACTTCGGACAATACTTCCTCGATTGCCTTGCAACCACGGTCGACCATGAGCGAACGTACTTGCTTTAGAATGAACTCAAATAGCACTGCAATACCGACACCCACCGTCAATGCCATCAGCGTTGCATGAGCCTGAGTCGGAATCACCCGGTCATACACCTGCAAGCTATAAAACGAAGCACCTAATCCAAGCATGCTGATCACGAAGGTGGCAACAACTGCCTCCATGAAAACCCGACGCCGACTCAGAATCGCGTGGATAAACCATTGCCGTGCGCTGCGAGTCGTCAGACTGACGCCATCGTCTAGTGAGGTCGCGTTGTCAATCAAGGTCATTCGGACACCTCGGTATTGATGCGATAGTTGCGCGCTGCCAGTTCGCCCGTGACCAGTTGTAGCTTGAGTTCAGCTGCGAAACCCGTCCACTGCGTATCGGAAAGTGCGTATTGCGCCTGAGTAGCGTCGCGTCTGGCGAGTAGTACCTCAAGCCAGGTTCGGCGTCCGACAGGAAATTGTCGTAAGCAAGAGGCATAGACCTCTTGGGTTGATGCGACTAAATCGCCAAGCACCATCCGCTCGCGACGTGATGATTCAGCTTGCTGCCAAAGATTTCTTACCCGGTTCATTAGCTCTAGGCGTGTTGCCTCGCGCGCGTAAGTTGTACCTGTGCGACGTGCCTCTGCTTCACTGATTGCTGAGAGCGATGACAAGCCGCTGCCCGGCTGGTAAGTCACGCCGAGAAACA
>JBIKUP010000044.1:0-8437 GCA_044347535.1 Burkholderiaceae bacterium | reverse complement strand
CCCGGCCAACGGCTGCTGATCAATCGAAATGTCGAAGCTGCGGTGTTTGAAAATGATCCGATGTCGCTGCTGACCGAGGGTCTTGCCTACGACCGCTGCTGGGTTGGCATCGTCACCGACAGCAAGCCCGTACCTGGGCTTGATGAAGAGCTGATGACCGAGCCCGAGCATCGCTACAAGATACTGCGCACCCAAATCGACGTCATCCTCGAAACCGGCGCCGCTGTACTGAATGCCGACGACGAGACCGTGCTCGACATGGCCAAGCTCTCGGACGGCGATGTACTGCTCTATGCGCGAGATGGCAAGCATCCTGCACTGGTAGCGCACCGCGAAGCCGGTCGGCGTGTGCTGTATCTGGAAGATGGTTTTCTGGTGCGTGCCCACGGCAATGCAGTGGCCGACAAAATTAACCTAAGCCGCGACCTGAGCCCTGCCGCTGCCGCCTTGTCACACGAAGCGCTAATGGCTGCGCTGGGTGCCGCATGGGCACTCGGGCTAGAGGCACAACTGATTCGAACCGGTCTCGACACCTATGGCACCGTACAACCCCAAACGCTGGTGATTGCATAAAGCATGGAACTCAAACAAACGCGTGCCCTACGCGGGCCTAACCTCTGGAGCCGCTACACCGCGCTCGAGATTGAAGTCGCTTGTACTAACGACGAATGCGAGATTGATCAACTGCCCGGTTTTCTTGACAAACTACGTGCGATCTGCCCGGGCGTGGCTGATTTGCGCGCACCCGGCTACCACGGCCCACTCACCATAGCGCACGTGCTGGAAGCAACTCTCCTGGCGCTGCAAGCGAACGCGGGTTGCCCCTTATCTTTCTCGCTAACGAACGCCACACCGGTGCCGCAGTTGTATCAGGTGGTGGTGGAGTACAGCGAAGAAGATGTCGGCCGACTCGCATTGAAATACGCGATGCAGATATCGCAGTACGTGTTCGAGCTGTGTCGCGGTGAACTCCCCGACAATGCGCCCGCATCTGATGTGGCAGCCATGGTGGCCGAGTTACGCGAGATGGATGAAGATAATCGTCTCGGCCCATCGACCGGCTCGATCGTTAACGCTGCCGTCGCGCGTGGTATTCCATTTCGGCGCCTGACCAGTGGTAGCTTGGTACAGCTCGGCTGGGGCTGTAAACAAAGACGTATTCAAGCAGCAGAAGTCGATTCGACCAGTGCTGTGGCAGAGACAATTGCACAGGATAAAAATCTGACTAAACACCTGCTCAATGCAGCGGGTGTTCCGGTGCCACAGGGCGCACCGGTGAAGAGTGCCGAACACGCTTGGGAAGTTGCGCAACGCATCGGCATGCCGGTGGTATGCAAACCGCAAAATGGTAGCCAAGGCAAAGGCGTTACCGTCAACATCATGAACCGTGAGCAGTTGGACATGGCATTCGAGGCGGCGACGGTTGCAGCACGCGGCAAAGGCCCGGTGCTGGTTGAAAAATTTTTCCCGGGTAGTGATTACCGTTTGCTAGTGGTAGGTAATAAGTTAGTCGCGGCTGCACGACGCGACCCGCCCCAGGTGATCGGTGATGGTAAGCACAGTGTGCGCGAGTTGGTAAACATCTTGAACGCCGATCCACGGCGCAGTGAAGGTCACGCCACCTCGCTGACCAAGATCAGTTTCGACGATATCGCAGTCGCCTGTCTCGCTGAAAAACAACTGACACCCGAATCCGTTCCCGAGGTCGGTCGTCGCGTAGTGTTGCGGAATAACGCGAATCTTTCTACCGGCGGTAGCGCCACCGATGTCACCGACGATGTACACCCCGAAGTTGCAGCGCGCGCCATTGATGCTGCTGCGATGGTGGGCTTACATGTATGTGGCGTCGATGTAGTGGTCGAGAACATCATGCGACCGTTGGAAGAACAAAACGGCGGCGTGGTTGAGGTTAATGCAGCGCCGGGCTTGCGTATGCACCTGACGCCGTCTTATGGCAAAGGCCGCAATATCGGCGAAGCCGTCATCCAGCAGATGTTTCGCCAAGGTGATGACGCACGGATTCCCGTGGTTGCAGTCACTGGCGTTAACGGCAAAACAACCACCACCCGACTCATTGCTCATGTACTTGCGACCAAAGGCCTATGCGTTGGCATGACCAACACGGATGGTGTTTACGTTGGTGGCCGGCAGACCGATAGTGGCGATTGCAGCGGACCGAAGAGCGCACGTAGTGTGCTGGCGCATCCGCATGTCGAGGCTGCTGTACTAGAGACTGCGCGTGGCGGTATGTTGCGCGAAGGTCTGGGTTATGACAAATGTTCAGTCGCTGTGGTGACCAATGTCGGCGAAGGTGATCACCTTGGCCTGAACCACATGCATACCGCCGAGGATGTCTCACGTATCAAACAAATCGCGGTACAAAACGTTTCGCCAAACGGTTATGCGGTGTTGAACGCCGCTGATCCGCTGGTTGCATCTATGGCGCCGCACTGTCCGGGTAAAGTGATTTTTTTCGCACAAAGCCCGACCCATCCGGTGATGGTGACGCACCGCGCTCGTGGTCACCGCGTGGTGTATGTCGAGAACGCCGACATCGTACTGGCTGAAGGCGCGCAGCATCATCGTATGAAGTTAGCCGACGTACCACTTACCTGCGGTGGCGCACTCGGATTTCAGGTCGAGAACACGCTCGCCGCCGTCGGTGCCTGCTGGGCACTCGGCCTGCCTTGGCTGGAGATCGTCGCTGGACTCAAGAGCTTCAACAACGATATCAAGGGTGCGCCAGCACGCTTCAATCAGATGTCATATCGCGGCGCGACCGTGGTCGCAGACTATGGACACAACCCCCACGCTATGCGCGCATTGGTTGCGGCCTTTGATGCCATGCCCGCAGAAGAAGGCATGCGTCGCACTGTGGTGATTAGCGGTGCGGGTGATCGACGTGATCAAGATCTACGCGAACTAACCCGCGTACTCGGTGCGGCATTCGACAACGTGATTCTTTACGAAGATGCCTGCCAACGCGGTCGCGAAGATGGCGAAGTCATCGGACTGCTGCGCGAAGGGCTTGAAGGCGCAAAACGCGCGTCTCACATCGAAGAAATTCGCGGCGAGTTTGTCGCTATCGACCGCGGGCTCTCGCTACTGAAACCGGGCGATCAGTGTCTGGTGCTGGTGGATCAGGTGCAAGAGGCACTGGTGCACTTGTCGAAACGCGTGGCAGAGGGATGAAACAGGATTCCTGAACCTAAAGCGGAAATTCTTCTCCGTCAGCGGCAAGTCCTTGCCGCTGACTGCGCAATTTCTTGCGTCGGCTGAGCGTCACACCGACTGGAACGGAAGTTGCGTAGAGCCAGCCATTCGCACTGTCCAACCGACAGGCAAAAGGCCTATGGCAACCTCGATTACAACTTCGACAAATAGCGCGGCGTCGCTGACGGCGCCGTCGCCGACCCCTAGCTTGCTGCAAATGAAAACGCAGCTGACGGCAGGGTTGTTGGCGCTTGCCAATAAAACCACGAACACCGAGCTCAAAGCCTTAATCAAAGACGCAAAGATCACCGACCCGACACCCAGAGGCTTTCCCGCTGGCGTGAGCTGGGCCGACGCTTTTCGTATGGCTACTCGGCGCGTCGAGGATAACGAGCCGACCACGCCAGGTAACTTGGTGCTGTCAGAAGATCTGCTCAGCATGAATCTGACGGCTGGCATCAAACTTAAGTCACTAGGCGTCAGCAGTCTGGCCAGCTTCCCGCGCGGCACATCAGTCAGCGGGGCAATTGATGCGCTCTACCGTGACACCCAAAATGGTGTACTGGTCAGAGAGATGTCCAAGTCTGGCATCTACGACCTGACTGCTTTCCCGGATGGCACATCACTATTCTCAGCTTTCAAGATGATCGAGGATCCGGAGAAACCCGGTGAGATCTCCACTGCCGTCTACCGCAACTACAAAGCAGCGACCGGAGCACTAAAGGCACTCGGCATCACTACGCTGGCGAACTTCCCGCGCGGAACCACGGTGATCGAGGCGCAGAAAATGCTCCAGCCCAAGGCCGAGAACATGATGGATATGCTCGGCATTCCAAAAGCCCGGTACGGCGATTACTTCACCGACAGCAAGATCGACCCACTCAGCGCGTTGTCCGTTTTGGTGCAATTGCCGAACTCGATCGGCAAACTCAAGCCGCTCGATAGAACGCGACTGGCTGCATTACCCGCCAGCGTCGCGGCGGCACCGGAGCTTGAGCGTTCACGTGAACTGGCGCGGCAGGCAACAGCAGCAAAGAATCTCGTGGCAATGGGCTACAACGGCGTAGCACCCTTCACCAGCATGGAGCGCTTTGCCCGCAAAAACGTCACGCCACTCGATGCGTTCACCACGGCCAAACTGAAACCGTCGCCGCTTGATTTACCAAGGCCAACAGAGGCCAACACCGAGCGACTATTCCAAGCAACACCGGCGCCCCTAAAGCGTAGCTTTGGGCAACCGAACCCGGTCACCAAGGCAGTTTTCACGGCACCCGTCAGCCAGCGGGTCACGCCAAATCCACCCGCCACTAACGTCACCGTAGTCACCGCTGCCCAAGTAATTGCCTTTAACCAGAAGTTCTGGGGTGGTGGAGCCGGTTAAACCTGCAAGTTATCTTTTGACAATCCTTTGATTAACTTCGTATTTTACGAAGTCGGAGTACATTTACTCGACGGAAAACCACGAGATTTCCTGACATAATCGCGGACTGTTTCAAACAGATGACCGACGATGACAAAGCCTTGGCCGGTGGCATTACCACCTATTCACTCACGATTCGTTGACCCAAAGTCGACACTGTTGCCCATTTCATCACCGACCCACTCACGATGGCTCGACGGTGTTACCGGTGCCTTGCTGCTAGGCGCTTGGCTTAGTTTCGCCACCCCAGTCGCCATAGCAGAGAACCCAGCCACCCCTGAGGTGCGTGTCGTGACAGTCGACGAGCTGGTCAATACCGTTTTGCAACACAACACGGGATTGAACGCAGCTCGTCGTGCCATCGACATTGCAACTGCGGGCGTCACCACAGCTGGCGCCTACCCTAACCCGAGGCTCGAGTTGAACGGTGGCCGAGGCTCTGCGCTCACCCCGGGCACCACCAGCGGCAGCATTGTTGGCGTTGGTGTTTCACAGTTGATTGAAAACCCCGCACTGCGTAGTGCGCGTATCAACAGTGCCCTGTTTGCCGAGCAAGGCTCGCAGCAGGCCTTTGCCACAACTCGAAATGAACTGGTCGGTTTGGTCCGCCTGCGCAGCAACGAATACCTGCTGCGAAAACTACAGGCGCGTGAAGCCGCCGAGTCGCTGTCGCTGCTGGAACAAATTCGTGAGCGCATCAAGGTGCGCGTGGAAACCGGCGAGACAGGCAAGCTCGATCTGATCCGCGCGGATGCAGAAATCATTAATGCACGACAGCGCGAAGAGACTGCGCGGCTGCAAATTGCGCAGTCCGCCATCACGCTCAATCGCCTAGCGGCGGGTATGTTGCCAGCCCGTTGGGAGCTGGAAGGCAATCTGGAAGAAGCCCGCGTCTTACCCGCGCTGGATCAGCTAAAAGCCGAAGCCGTTCAATTCAACCCCGAGGTACGACTGCTCGAAGCCGAACTCGATCGTACTAAGTCGCGCGTTGAGGAAGCCGCTGCCAGCGTGATACCCGGTGTTGAACTGCGCGCATCTCAACTGCGTGAACCTGATCTTCGTAACGACATGATTGGTCTGTCGGTGCAGATTCCAATTCTCGATCAGCGGCGCGGTCCTAAGGCTGAAGCTGCGGCTGATCGCGAGCGTACCCGTGGCCGGCTCGAAGGTCGCCGCGCTGAGCTGTTACAGCAACTTGAACTGTCACGTCGTGCAGTAGATATCGCGACGGTTCGCGTCAAAGCCTTATCCGAAGGTGCAGTTCGTTCGTCAGAAGCAGCTTTGCGCGTTGCCGAAGCCGCTTACCGTTTCGGTGAACGTGGCATTCTCGAAGTACTCGATGCACAGCGTGTATTGCGCGCCGTCAGACAAGACTTGCTGCTGGCGCGTTATGAATTGCAATCAGCTCTAATCGAGCTTGACGTACTCACTGGCCGTTATGCCGCAGAAAAATAATCTTTCCTTGACTAAAAAGCGAAGCGCAATGAAACCTTTGCACTCACTCACCCTACCCTCACTGCTTGCAGCCATGTTGCTGCTCGCTGCTTGTGACAAAAAAGAAGCGCCCAAAGCGGCCGGTGAGGCGGCCCCCGCGGGTGCCGCCGCGAAAGCGGCAGGCAAGGCCGCCGATCCGATGATCGTCGAGCTCTCGCCCGAAATGACCAAGGCCTTCCGTGTCGAGCCCGCCACCATGGCCGATATCGCGGTCGAGCAAAAGGTTGCTGGACGAATCGAAGCTAACGAGCGGATGACGATGCGTATCGGTTCCGCCGTAACAGGCCGCGTCATACAAGTGTTTGCCGAAGTAGGTGACCGCGTCAAAGCGGGTCAGTCACTCGCCACGCTATCGAGCCCCGAACTGACTAATGCGCAGTTGTCATATCTGCGCGCTTTGTCGATGTCGAGCCTGGCGGAACGTGCGGTTGAGCGTGCTAAAGCGCTGGTCGCAGCCGATGTGATTGGTACTGCAGAGTTGCAGCGGCGCGAGGTTGAGTTATCGGTAGCACGGGCCGAGTTGCGTGCCGCGCATGATCAGCTGCGCTTGATCGGTCTGCGTGAAGAAACCATCGAAAAACTTCGCCAGACGGGCGCGATCGCCAGCGAGGTCAATATTCGCGCAACGCGCAGTGGCGTGGTGATTGAACGTAAAGTCAGCCAAGGCCAGGTAGCGCAGCCGGGTGATCCGCTGTTCACTGTGGCCGATCTTTCCAACGTCTGGGTGATTGGCGCGCTGCCGGAGCAAGATGCCAACTCGGTACAAATTAACCAGAAGGTAGATGTCCAAGTCTCTGCGCTCGGCGCACAAAAGCTCAGCGGCAAAATCGTGTTCGTCAGTGACACCGTACAACCGGATACGCGTACCGTACCGATTCGTACCGAGGTCAATAACCCGAAATTTGAACTCAAGCCACAGATGCTGGCCACGCTGACACTGAGCGGTTTGCGAGTCAAGCAACTTGCGGTCCCCGCCACCGCAGTGGTGCGCGAGAACGATAAAGACTATGTCTTCGTCAAACTCGCTGAAAACCGTTTCCGCCTGACCGAAGTCGTGCTCGATCCGGCAGCGGGTGAGCTGCGTCCTGTGCGCAAAGGCATTGATGAAGGTACGCCAGTGGTGGTTGATGGCAGCTTCCACTTAAACAGCCAGCGCAAGCGCGCCGAGCTGGAGTAAGCCCATGAATGCACTGATCAAGGCAGCGCTGTCACAGCGCCTGTTGATGGTGGTGATCGCGTTCGCGCTGGTCGGTTTCGGTCTGCGCGCGTCGATGAAACTGTCGGTTGACGCCTTCCCCGACGTCACCAACGTACAAGTTCAAGTCGCAACTGAAGCTCCCGGACGTACGCCGGAAGAAGTCGAGCGCTTCGTGACCGTGCCGGTCGAGATCGGTATGACCGGCCTGCCCGGTCTGACCGAGATGCGTTCGCTGAACCGCAACGGCCTCTCGATCGTGACGCTGGTGTTCACAGACAGCACCGATGTTTACTTTGCGCGCCAGTTAGTGATGGAGCGCCTGATGGAAGTGCGCTCGCGCTTGCCTGCTGATGTCACACCGATTCTCGGTCCGGTATCGACAGGTCTTGGCGAAGTATTTCAATACACACTCGAACTCCCGAACGACGCAAACAGCAAGTTAAGTGAAGCCGAGTTGATGGAGCGTCGCTCGATTCAGGATTGGGTCGTTCGGCCTATGCTGCGCTCGATTGCGGGTGTAGCTGAAATCAATTCATTCGGCGGCTACGAGAAGCAGTATCAAGTCCTGGTCAATCCGGATCGACTGCGGCATTACCAGCTGAGCATGGACGAAGTCCGTGCCGCGATCGCTGCAAACAATGCCAACTCAGGTGGCGGGATATTGCCGCAAGGCGCAGAGCAGTTCCTGGTGCGTGGCGTTGGTCTCGCACGCACAGTTGAAGACCTCGGCAATATCGTGCTGAAAGAAGAGCGCGGTGTTGCTGTATTCGTGCGTGATGTCGCTCAAGTAAAAATCGGTTCTGCAGTTCGAATGGGTGCGCTGGTTAAAGATGGTGTGACCGAGGCAACCGGCGGCATCGTGATGATGCTCAAAGGAGGCAACGCCAAAGAAATCGTCACCCGCATCAAGCAGCGTGTCGCTGAAATCAACAGCAAACAAATGCTGCCGGGTGGCTTGCAGATCGTACCGTTCTACGACCGTACCGAATTGGTCGACGCCTCGCTCTGGATGGTCGGCAAGGTCTTGATCGAAGGTGTAATTCTGGTGGTGGTGGTGTTGTTCATCTTCTTGGGTGATCTGCGCTCGTCGTTGGTGGTGATTGCCACGCTGG
>JBIKUP010000043.1:0-8461 GCA_044347535.1 Burkholderiaceae bacterium | reverse complement strand
GTCGCGCACAAATAAACGCTCGCCGACAAACTCCTCTAACAAACGAATACGATGCGAGAGCGCTGAGGGCGTAATACACAGCTCTTCAGCAGCCAACGCAAATGAGCCATGGCGGGCCGCAGCCTCGAAGGCTGATAAGGCATGAACCGGGGGAATACGTGTTGCCATGGAAGTTAAGTCACTTTCAGATGCATTACCAGCGCAGCACTTTGCCGGGATTAAAAATGTTGTGAGGGTCCAGCGCATGCTTAATGGTGCGCATCACATCGACGGTATCTTCACCACTCTCCTGGATCAAGAAGTCGATCTTGTGCAAGCCAATACCATGCTCACCAGTGCACGTACCCTGCATTGCAATCGCGCGCGAAACCATGCGTGCATTCACTCCCTCAGCACGCGCTATATCCGCGGGATCATTGGGGTCGATGATCATTTGCACATGGAAGTTGCCATCGCCTACATGGCCGATGATGCCGTGGGTCACACCCTCGCGCTCGATATCTTCCTTGGTCGCTAACAAGCACTCGGCGAGGCGAGAAATCGGAACACAGCAATCTGTAGAAATCGCGCGGCTGCCGGGTCGAAGCTGAAGTAGTGCGAAATAAGCATTGTGCCGCGCTTGCCATAGCCGTGAACGATCTTCGGGTCGAGTGGCCCACTCGAAACCGGTCGCATCATGCTCATCTGCGATTTGCTGCACCAGCTCGGCTTGTTCCTTGACGCCATACTCGCTGCCGTGAAACTCGAACAGCAGCAGTGGCTTTTCAGGCAAACTCAATTTATCGTGCGCATTCAAGGCGCGCACGCTGGTCTCGTCAAGAAATTCAACCCGCGCGACCGGCACACCCATTTGTATGGTCTGAATCACCGTGTTGACCGCACGATCAATGCTGGGAAACGAGCAGACCGCTGCCGAGATCGCTTCTGGTTGTGGATACAACTTCAGTGTGATCTCAACGATGATGCCGAGCGTGCCTTCACTACCCACAAATAATCGGGTCAGGTCATAGCCCGCAGAAGATTTTTTAGCGCGGGTTCCGGTCTTGATCACTTTGCCATCGGCTGTGACCACCGTCAGTGCCAGCACGTTCTCACGCATGGTG
The DNA here is from genome assembly GCA_044347535.1 of Burkholderiaceae bacterium. GTDB lineage: Bacteria > Pseudomonadota > Gammaproteobacteria > Burkholderiales > Burkholderiaceae_D > Pernthalerella. The sequence continues at coordinate 7,358 of JBIKUP010000043.1, read as the reverse complement.
CCGTAACGTACCGCATTGGTACCCGAGGCGCGGGTCGCGGCCATGCCGCCAATCGAAGCGTCTGCACCCGGGTCAATCGGAAAGAACAAGCCGGTGTCTTTGATCTCGGCATTTAACTGTTTGCGGGTGACGCCCGGCTGCACGGTCACGGTCAGATCTTCGGCATTCAGCGCGACCAGTTGATTCATCTGCGACAGATCGATCGACAAACCGCCTTGCACCGCCAGGATATGACCTTCCAGCGAAGTACCGGTGCCGTAGGCGATCACCGGGAAGCGATATTGGTTGCACAGCGTTACAGCGGCCGCCACATCGTCGATGTTTTGGGCGAATACCACCGCATCGGGCAGCATGGGGTCATAGGACGATTCATCGCGTCCATGGTGCTCACGCATGGCCTGCGTCGTGGACACGCGGTCGGCGAAGCGCGCATGTAGCGCTGACAATAAATCAGCGGGCAACTCGCGCTTGAAATTTGGGGGAGCGGGGTGATTCATTCGGCTTCTCCGGAAGGTCTAGGATTGTACCCTCGGGACATCACTCAGGTAGGGGCTCTGTACTGCCAACTTGTTCATTCATTCAGCATCTATGCGGGATTTCACTTATGCTCTTACGATTGAGTTATCAAATTTTACCGCCATGGGACACAGACTTTCCAAAATAGCTACACGTACAGGTGACGATGGCACCACGGGCCTGGGCGACGGCAGCCGCACTGACAAAGATGCACTTCGCGTTCAGGCGATGGGCGATGTTGATGAACTCAATTCTCACATCGGCGTTCTATTGTGCGAACAATTACCGGACGATCTACGACAAGAGCTCATCACCATCCAGCACGATCTATTTGATTTGGGTGGTGAACTCTGCATACCGGGCTTCACCATGATTCAAGAAGCACACGTGCTGCGGTTAGATGAATTACTCGCAAAGTACAACGCGACATTGCCACCTTTATCCGAATTTATTCTACCTGGTGGGTCACGCGCCGCTTCTCAAGCCCATATCTGTCGTACGGTCTGTCGTCGTGCAGAGCGCTCGATAGTGTCACTCGGCAAAGCAGAAGCATTGAACCCACAGCCACGCCAATTTGTGAATCGCCTCTCAGATTTGTTGTTCGTGCTATCACGTGTGCTCAACCGCTTTGCGGGCGGCTCAGACGTGTTGTGGGAAAAAGGTCGCAATAAAGTGTGAGATGCGCTATGTAGTAGCTCGTCCGGGCTAGTGCATCGCGCTAGGAACCGCATGCGCTGAATAGCAGACTCAGCATGCATGCCTGATACGCAAGTACAAACACCATCGCTCATTGAGTCAGATTTAGCGACTCATCAGTCCACACATCCGATACCAATATCGCTTCCACGCTTTGTGGGGGCGATAGCTTGCGCCAGTCCGACTGCCACGCTACCGTGGGATCTTCCAGAGCGACGAAAAAAATTTCGCACGGCGCGACTCGACATCGATAAGAACGTCACCTTACAAGTCGCTTATACCCCGAAACAAAAATATATGGCCGCAGAAATACTTCGGGCCGAGTACAGAAAACTAGGATACGACACAAGCTTTATTGATAAGCCGATAAATACGGACGATAAACGCCGATTAACTTTGCTAGTAAAGGAGGGGGTACGGGTCTCGGGTACGTGTTCGCTCATGTTAGACAGACCAGGGCTACGCCTCGGTACAGACCAAAATCATGAAGCTTACCTAAACGTTTTACGTCAAGAAGGTAAATGTCTGATCGAAGTCTGCAGATTAGCGGTCGCATCCGAACTCGCCGACAGTACGAGTCGCATCGCATTAGCAGCACTGATCGGCCACACTTTCTTGTGCGCTAATTATTTTCTGGATTACCGACCCTACCTAGTTATCGAGGTTAATCCTCGACATACCAACTACTGGAAAAATCTAGGATTTGACGTGCTTGTTGAGGAAAGCTGGTGCGAGAGGGTCAATCAACCCTCTGTACTTATTGGTTGTGACTGGCCTAACTTTTGGAATCTAATCAAATCTGAATGGCAACAGCAACTCAGCGGAAGGCATGCCAGCAATTTAATACCTAAAGCTGTACGACGTCTCGTTCGAAATTTTCTTCCCTGGGAAGACATAGAAGGAATCAAGCGCCGAATGACTATTTTCAACATAAGAGCATCTCATATTAAATAACTAGTCAGAAAAAATGAACCATCATGTATTTGATTATGCCCAAGCATTTAGCCGCAACTTGGGATGGATAACTGAAGCAGAACAATTACGGCTGCGGTATGCCACCGTAGCCATCGGTGGAATGGGTGGAGTAGGTGGTCACCACTTGCTAGCGCTCACACGAATGGGTGTGGGAAATTTTCGAATTGCAGATTTCGATCATTTCGAACTCGCCAATTTTAATCGTCAATCAGGCGCAACTGTAGCGACATTGAATTTATCCAAGTGCGACACCATGGCCGATATGGCCCTTGCTATTAACCCAACAGCTAAGGTTGAAGTCTTTAGACAAGGGTTAAGCGATACCGTGCTTGACGATTTCTTTAGAGGAGCGGATGTGTATATCGATGGATTAGATTTTTTTGCATTCGACATACGCGAAAAAACCTTTGCTGCTTGCTCGAAGTTGAGAGTCCCTGCAATCACCGCCGCTCCTCTAGGCATGGGAGCAGCTTGGCTATGTTTCATGCCAGGCGAAATGGATTTCGAAACCTACTTTCGATGGGATAACCATCGAGATTCAGAAAAAGCATTGCGATTTTTAGTAGGCCTTGCACCGTCGCTGATGCATCGCTACCTAGCAGATACTCGTCAATTGAATTTAGAAAAAGGCACTGGACCATCGACAGCGATGGGTTGCTACCTATGTGCAGGGGTTGCAGCAACTGAGGCGATTAAAGTTTTACTGTGCCGGGGCAAACTGAATCCCGCTCCCCATGGCCTTCACTTTGATACCTATCTAGGAAAATTTAAGCGCACTTGGCTACCTATGGGAAATGCCAATCCTTTACAAAAATTTCGTATGAATGCCTTACGGCATATCTTCAACTCTAACCCATAAAATTTCTATGAACGAATCGCCGGTAATTCGCATTCTCAATCTAGCGAGATGGACGCCTAGCGGAGACAATACTCAACCATGGCGATTTGAGATTATCGATGATTATCGCATTGTGGTGCATATTCAATATGCTCAAGAAATTGGCGTATACGATCTGCATGGTCAAAATACACTATTAGCTATTGGAGCTTTGCTACTAACGATGGAATTGGCTGCCACCTCGGAAGGCTGTCAGATGCATGCTCAACATAGGCCGCATGTGCAAGGAAAATTGCTCGCTATTGATATCAGATTCTCGCTCGACCAAACGATACAAGTAGACCCCTTAGTTTCTGAAATACCCCGCCGCGCAGTTCAACGAAGGCCGCTGTCGATGCGCAGACTAACGCATAGTCAAAAACAAAGTCTGCAGCAAGCCGCTGGCAAGAATTACACCATTTATTGGATGGAATCTTTGCTGCAGTGTTTGCAGATGGCTAAACTCATACTCCAAACAACCCGCATACGGTTAAGAATCCCCGAGGCCTACCCCGTTCATAAATCAATTATCGAATGGAATGCCCAGTACAGCCTTGATCGCATCCCAGATGCCGCACTTGGACCGGGACGCATTAATCTAAAAATTATGCGTGCGGTGCTCAGTAGCTGGGAGCGCGTACAGTTTTTAAATCGTTATGTGGGCGCGGCGTGGACAACGTCGTTACAATTAGACGCTTGGACTGCCCTTTCCTGTGGTGCGCATATGATTATCTTGCGCGATCAAAAACCACAAACCGAAGACGATTTCATCGAAAGCGGAAAAGCTTCACAGCGTGTGTGGCTGACAGCCACAAAACTAAATTTGTGGCAGCAACCGGAAATGGTTATACCTTCATTTGCACGCTATATAAGTGAAAACGTGAAATTCACAACGCTTATAGATCAGCTCCAAGAAGCCGCATCAGCACGAAAAACGCTTGGGGAAATTATCGGCACAGATACTGATCGTGTTGTGTGGGTAGGGCGAGTGGGATTTGGGCCTGCGCCAACTGCTCGAGCACTGCGTCTACCGCTGGAAAAACTAATTATTTCCAAACCTAGTGGGCAGCCCACGATTTAATAGACACAACGACAGGAGCGGCTTTTCTGCGAAAAACACCGCCCCTTTTAATCAGCGACCGTTAGCAACCAAACGTGATTCGGTTTTATTCAGCCGCTGGTTCACTGAAGCCGCAATACCCGCCGCATCCAGCCCGCAGCTCGCGAGCAGCTGTTGTGCATCACCGTGATCAATGAATTGATCCGGCAAACCGAGTTGCAATAGCGGTTTGACAAAGCCTGCTGCTGCCAGCGCCTCTGCGACGGCAGAGCCAGCGCCACCCATCACCGAGCCTTCTTCGATCGTCACAATCAGATCATGCGATGCGGCCAGTTGCGCTACCAGCGCGGTATCCAGCGGTTTGACGAAACGCATGTCGGCGACGGTAGCATTGAGCTCCTCGCCCGCTTTCAGCGCTGGCGCCACCATGGTGCCGAAAGCCAGGATGGCGACCTGGCGGCCCTGAAGTCGCACGCTTGCTTTACCGATTTCGATCGGATCAAGGTCGGCCTCGATCACCGTGCCAGGGCCGGCTCCACGTGGGTAACGTACCGACGCCGGACCGGGGTGGCGATAAGCCGTGCTGAGCATCTTGCGGCACTCGTTCTCATCGCTCGGCGTCATCACGACCATATTCGGGATGCAGCGCAAATAAGCAATGTCGTAATTACCGGCGTGCGTTGCGCCATCAGCACCCACCAATCCTGCGCGGTCGAGTGCGAAGGTGACATCCAGATTCTGTAGCGCGACATCATGGATCAACTGATCATAGCCACGCTGCAGGAAGGTCGAGTAGATCGCCAGTACCGGCTTCAAGCCCTCGCAGGCCAAGCCCGCCGCAAAGGTCACCGCGTGCTGCTCGGCGATACCGACGTCGTAATAACGATCCGGGAACTGCTGCTCGAATGCCACCATGCCAGAACCTTCTCGCATGGCGGGCGTGATGCCTATTAATTTGTCGTCTGCACTCGCCATGTCGCACAGCCAGTCACCAAACACTTGGGTGTAGGTTTTCTTGGCGGGCGCTGTGGCGGGTTGTATACCCTCGGCCGGGTTGAATTTGCCGGGACCGTGATACAGCACGGGATCTGCCTCGGCTAACTTGTAGCCCTGCCCCTTCTTGGTGACCACATGCAGAAACTGCGGCCCGTCGAGATTCTTCAGGTTTTGCAGCGTCGGCACCAAGGCCTCGAGATCGTGCCCGTCGATAGGGCCAATGTAGTTGAAGCCAAATTCTTCAAACATGGTGGCGGGCGTCAACATACCCTTGGCATGCTCTTCAAAGCGCTTGGCAAACTCGCGCATCGAGGGCGGCAATACTGATTTACCGACATTTTTCGCTGCGGCGTAAAACTGGCCCGACATCAGTCGCGCAAGATAACGATTCAGCGCACCTACCGGCGGCGAGATCGACATGTCGTTATCGTTCAATACCACCAGCATCTTGATGTCTTCGTACACACCGGCGTTATTCAACGCCTCGAACGCCATGCCGGCTGACATCGCACCATCACCAATGACAGCTACCGAGTGACGCTTTTCGCCCTTGGTACGCGCAGCGAGTGCCATGCCCAGTGCTGCAGAGATCGATGTCGATGAATGCGCAGTACCGAAAGTATCGTAGGGACTTTCATCACGCCGGGGAAAGCCCGACAAGCCACCATGTTGTCGCAGACTCGGCATGCGGTCGCGACGACCGGTCAGAATTTTGTGCGGGTAAGTCTGATGGCCCACATCCCAAACGATCCGATCGTGCGGCGTGTTGAACACGTAGTGCAGCGCAATCGTCAGCTCGACGGTGCCCAGATTCGAGGACAAGTGGCCACCTGTCTGTGAGACCGACTCGAGCAAATAGGTACGAAGCTCGTTGGCCAGCTTGTGCAACTCCTGCCGCGACAACGTGCGCAGGTCAGCTGGATCGTTAATGTTTTGTAATAGTGTCATGGTTATGCCTTCCTCTGCACAATCAGATCGGCAAGTTCCCGAAGCCTGACTGCCGCCTCCCCGAACGGTTGCAGAGCATGGTGAGCATCCTGCCGCAACTTCTCCGCAAGAGCAAGCGAGGGCGCAAGCCCGAGTATCGAGACATACGTGGGCTTGTTCTGCGCTGCATCTTTACCAGCGGTCTTGCCGAGTGTTGCCGAATCAGCAGTGGCATCGAGAATATCGTCGACCACCTGGAACGCCAGCCCGATAGCATCTGCATAAGCATCCAGTGCCGCTTGCTCGGATGCTTGCAGCGACTTGCCGGCCAAGGCACCGAGCAGCACCGAGGCGCGCAGCAGCGCGCCGGTCTTCATACGATGCATCTGCTCCAACTCGGGCAATGCGAGTGCAACACCCACCGAATCCAGATCAATCGCCTGGCCACCGCACATACCGCAAGAACCAGCGGCTTGCGCCAGCTGCGACAGCATTGCCACCTTGCGCTCGGACGCCGAAGCGCCCTCTGAGAGTATTAAAAAAGCTTGCGATTGCAATGCATCGCCAACCAGCAGAGCAGTCGCCTCGTCATATTGACGATGCACGGTGGGCTTACCACGTCGAAGATCGTCGTCATCCATGCAGGGCAGATCATCATGCACCAGCGAATACACATGAATCATCTCGACGGCAGCAGCAGCGCGCTCCAGCGCATCTGTCGGCGCATCAAACACTGCGCCCGCTGCGAATACCAGCAAGGGTCTAACCCGCTTGCCGCCATCCAGTGCGGCATAACGCATCGCCTGATGTAACTTGGCGGGAGACGTTGATGGTGCTGGAAGGTGGCGATCAAGCACGACCTCCATATCCGCCTGAACTTGCTTAGCCCAAGCAGCGAATGGCATGCTCATTCGTCGTGGTCCTCGCCGTCATCCTGATCGTCTTCGAAAGGCGTCAGCATCTCGCCCTCTAGCACTTTCACCTGCTGCTCGACGCGCTCGAGCTGGGCCGCGCAGTATTTCACCAATTCGGCACCACGCTTATAGGCATCGAGTGAGGCTTCCAGCGGCAATGCGCCAGATTCCATCTTCTCGACCAGGAGTTCCAATTCCTCCATGGCCTGCTCAAAAGAAGCGGCGGGCTGATCGGGAAGATTCTTTTTTGGCATCACAGTCAACGTGCAGAATGGCCCATCATTCTAGTCGATGAAGTTGCTATATCGACGAAATCGGCGGCGTAATCATGCTGCGGCCTCACATAAGATTATCGTTTCGATAATTCTTAATCGCCGAACCTTCCATCTGAAAATCT
>JBIKUP010000042.1:0-8498 GCA_044347535.1 Burkholderiaceae bacterium | reverse complement strand
CATGGGGAACGAAATGAGAATTTACGCGCCATCTTTGATCGTGCTTCTTGGCTTAGTCACAAGCCATGCACTGGCCGAACCCTGGGCGGCGGGCGGCGGCTATTTCCAATCCCATGACAGCGAACGCTTCAGTAGCCGCCGGCTCAACGCAGAGGCGATAAGCACCTACCAGCATCTTGATCACCGTACTGGTATCCGTTACACCGATCACCAATTCAGCCAAGATGACTGGCAGCGGCGCGGTCAACAATTACGTTTGGTTGCACGCCGTACTGATCGAAAAACTACCGACGGCTGGAACGCCGAACTTGGCTGGCTTCAACAATCTACCCATGATCTACTGACCTTGGATAGCAGCTATCGGCAGACCTTCGCCAGCGGGGCGGCATTGGAGGCATTTGCGAATCGCGATGTCGTCGAGACGCGCACCGCACTAAACCAGGGCTTGTATTTCAACTTTGCGGGTGCCTCGGTGGATGTGCCGGTTAACCCTCATGTCACCCTGGTGGGACTGGCGGGCTACCAAGGCTTTTCCGACAATAACCAGCGTCGGCACCTGCGTGGTCGGGTGATCTGGCAACCCTCACTGGATCTCGGGCTGACGCTACAACTTCGCTATCGATGGTTCGACAACAGCCAACTTGATGTCGGGCGTGCTTACTTCAACCCGGAGCGGTATCAGGAGGGCATGCTCGCCATTGGCTGGCGACAGCGTATCGGTGATTGGCGCAATGCCGTGACAGCTGGTCTAGGCTCACAGCAGATCGCGTCCGAGTCCGCCACGCCGACACAGCTGCTTGAGCTATCCAGCGAAACCCAAGTCGAGCGCTACGCGCTACGTTTGCGGGCTGGCTACACACGGGCCGCCGGCCCTGCGGCAACCAATGATCGGGACTACTGGTATCGCTATCTTCTCGGCGAACTGGTATTGCCATTCTGAGACTGTTAACTCGGCCCAATTCGCCCGGCTGAACGCTGGCACATCGTTACAGTCTGCACCGCCAACCATAATGATCAGCCCAAGATGAGGTCCTTAGATCAATCCCGGTTTGAATGTCTCAGCCCCTTTGCTGTTGATGGTGTTTGTGGCGATCGTAATGAATAGCTAATGCCGGGGGTGGGCCTGCCCCAGCGCGAGTTTGCCGTGGTTGCCATCCGCTGAACGCGCTGTTAGTCTGCGGGCATGCATATCTTTTTTTGTTTTCATAAATGAAAGCCGGCTCCCACCTGAAAGGCCTCCAAGGCATGGGCTCGGTGTTCGGCGTCGCCACGCGTATTGAGGGCACGGTACGCATTGAGGAAAGCGTGCGGATCGACGGCAAGATTGAAGGTAACCTCGACCAGCCAGACGGTCATGCGCGCTGGATCGTAATCGGACCGAAAGGCGAGGTTCATGGCGACATTCGCGCGCAAAATGTCAGTGTCGCGGGCAAGGTGTTTGGCAATATCAGCGCGAGCGAGAGCATTGAATTACTCGAGGGCTGTGAAGTGCGCGGCAATATCGTGCACAAGTCCATCAACGTAGAGCCAGGCGCATCCCTGCACGGGCAACTGATCGCAAGCGAGAACGGCACCGTCGAACCCGCCGCTAATCAGGATCAAGGGCCTGAAATCACTGCGTGAATTGCGCTCATTTTTTTTCGGCTGCCTTATACTCCGCGCGTCCTTAGCAAAACAACGGTTTTGTGTATACGCCATGCAGATCGCCCAGCCCAGCTTACTTTCGCTCTGTTGCGCGCTACTGTCGCTAACATTGGCTGTACCCTCACAGGCGGCCACTTACCAATGCGTCACCACCGCCATGCGTGGCAATAAGTGGATCTGCAAGGAAGATCCTTCTGTCTGCTCGTTTGTTTTTACGGTCGACGAGAAATCAAAAAGCATTTTCCGCAAAATTGATGAGCGCAACCCGCGCGTCCCAGTCGTGATCGACAAATGGGAAGACAATGTTCTGATCGCGCATGAAGATCAGACCCGAATTGACTCTCGCTTCATCGAGCAGTACTTCTACAAAATCGAATTCGACAACGGCAACTTCTTGATGGCCAACGAGTATGTGACGAATAAAGGTCGCTACCTGACGCAAGAAGAGTTGAACATGGCGGATAAGAAGAAATACTCCTACTACCGCCCGAGATTATTCACTGAAAAAGGTCGCTGCACCTTCAAGCGCTGACATGCACACGCCACGCCGCTACCGCTACTATGACCTGCTGTTAGCGGCTTTTGTTGTCGCACTACTCTGTTCTAATCTGATCGGCGCCGGCAAGGCAGCGGTACTGACGCTACCCATACTGGGTGAAGTTACCTTTGGCGCAGGTATCCTGTTTTTCCCGATCTCTTACCTATTCGGCGACATCCTGACCGAGGTCTATGGCTATGCGCATGATCGCCGTGCCGTATGGGCTGGATTCACGGCGCTGCTATTTGCTGCCGTGATGTCGCTGGTAGTTATCCAGCTGCCGCCTGCATCTGGCGATTACATGGATGGCTATCAGAAAGGTCTGGAGACCGTCTTTGGTAACACCTGGCGCATTGTGCTGGCTTCGATTATTGCGTTCTGGGCCGGCAGTTTGGTGAATGCCTATGTCATGGCCAAGATGAAGATCATGACCGCAGGCCGCCATCTGTGGATGCGAACCATAGGCTCGACCGCCGCGGGGGAACTGATCGACTCCAGCATTTTTTATATGACGGCGTTTTATGGCATCTGGTCAACTGAGCAAGTGATCGCTGTCGCGATTGCGCAGTATTTTCTGAAAACTGGCTGGGAAGTCGTCATGACCCCGGTGACTTACCGGGTGGTCGCTTGGCTGAAGAAAAAAGAAGACGAGGATTACTACGACGTTGGCACTAATTTCTCACCGTTCAAAGTCGGTGTTTGAATCGGTGTTTGAAGCCTCTGACTAAAGGTCGCAGACATCATCTGCAACACTCATTTTTGTCAGAGGCTTTTACTTATTTAGAGCCCGTGTTGCGAGATTAGAGCTTTTCTAACGCTGCAGAAAGATGGCCGACGGTGCGCTCGATGTTAGTGAGTTTCTCCAAGCCGAATAGTCCGATCCGGAAGGTACGGAAATCCTGACGCTCACCCACTTGCAAAGGCACACCCGCCGCCGTTTGCATACCGAGCACCATAAACTTTTTTCCGTTCTGAATCTCTGGATCTTCGGTATAGCTCACGACCACGCAAGGCGCTTGGTAGCCAGGCGCCGCAACGCTGGGGAAACCCCGCGCTTCCAACATCTTACGTACCTGAATACCGAGTTCGACCTGTTGCGCTTTCAAGTGATCAAAGCCCAAGGCTTGGGTCTCGCGCATTACATCGCGCAACACACGGAGTGAATCGGTCGGCATTGTGGTGTGATACACGTGCGAGCCTTTCTCATAGGTCTCGACCACTTGCAGCCACTTCTTCAGATCGCAGGAGTAACTGGTGCTGGTAGTGGATTCGATACGCTCACGCGCACGTTCCGACATCGCAATCAGTGCGCAACAGGGTGAGCTACTCCAACCCTTTTGCGGTGCGCTAATCACCACATCAACCTTGGACGCCACCATATCGACCCACATCGCGCCTGAGGCTATGCAGTCGAGTACGAACAATCCATCGACCGCTTGTACCGCCTCGCCCACTGCACGCAAATACTCTGGCGGCAGGATCAGGCCTGCGGAGGTCTCTACGTGCGGCGCAAATACGACCGCAGGCTTGTGCTCTTTGATCCACGCAACCACTTCCTCGATCGCGGGTGGCGCGTACTGCTGCTGAAAGCCTTCGACCTCTGGTGATGAGGTGATCACATGCAGTTGATCCGAGATGTGCCCCATCTCGAAGATTTGTGTCCAGCGGTAGCTGAACCAACCATTCCGAATCACGAGACACTTGCGACCCGTTGCGAATTGGCGCGCTACGGCCTCCATGCCATAGGTGCCGCTACCGGGAACCACCACTGCGGATTTAGCGTGGTACACCTCTTTCAGGATGCTGGAGATGTCATTGATCACCCCCATGAAAGATTTCGACATATGGTTCAGCGAACGATCGGTGTACACCACCGAAAACTCGAGTAGACCGTCTGGATCAACGTGGGGGAGCAAACCTGGCATGACTATCCTGTTAGCAAAGTAAGTATGAAAACGTGTTTGCAAAGCTGCAAATAGATGCGAAGTTTATCAGACCTGCTCACACGAATCGGGCCCACCCCCTGCAAATGCGTGGGTATGGCACGAAAAACAGCCGCGCGCGCATCCGCAACTCGCTTTAGAATTTAGGGCCTACAGACAAAACATAATTGGAGACATATGGAAAGCGATATCGAAATTGCTCAAAAAGCAAAAATGAACAAGGTGATCGATGTCGCCGCCGGACTTGGAATTCCCGAGGATGCGATCGAACCCTACGGCCACTACAAAGGCAAGGTCTCGCTCGCCTACCTCGACACGCTCAAGAGCCGCCAGAATGGCAAATTAGTGTTGGTGACTGCCATCAGCCCAACACCCGCTGGCGAAGGTAAGACCACGACCACGGTTGGTCTGGGCGATGCACTGAATAGAATCGGTAAGAAAGCCGTCATCTGCCTACGTGAACCCTCGCTCGGACCTGTGTTCGGCGTCAAGGGCGGTGCCGCAGGCGGTGGCCATGCGCAGATCGTGCCGATGGAAGACATCAACCTGCACTTCACCGGTGACTTCTCTGCTATCGCACTGGCCAACAATCTGCTGGCCGCGATGATCGACAACCACATCAACCACGGTAATACGCTCGATATCGATCCGCGTCGCATTACCTGGAAGCGCGTGGTCGACATGAATGATCGCGCCTTGCGTGACATTGTGGTCGGCATCGGCGGTACCGCGAATGGATTTGTTCGTCAGGATGGTTTCGATATCGTAGTGGCATCCGAGGTGATGGCGATCTTCTGCCTTTCAACATCGGTGCAAGATCTGAAGAAACGCTTGGGCGATATCGTGATTGGCTACACGCGTGACCAGAAGCCGGTACATGCACGTGACCTCAACGCGCATGGCGCGATGACAGTTCTGCTAAAAGATGCGCTTCAGCCTAATCTGGTTCAGACCCTCGAGAATAATCCGGCGTTTGTACATGGCGGCCCGTTTGCCAACATCGCGCATGGTTGCAACTCCGTGATCGCTACACAAAGCGCACTCAAGCTCGGTGACTATGTCGTGACCGAGGCAGGCTTCGGTGCTGATCTAGGTGCAGAAAAGTTCATTGACATCAAGTGCCGTAAAACTGGCCTCACGCCATCGGCCTGCGTGCTGGTAGCAACCATTCGCGCGCTGAAGTACCACGGTGGCAAGGATGTCAAAGAGTTGAATAGCGAAGACTTGGATGCCCTGAAAAAAGGCATGGTCAATCTAGAGCGTCATGTCGACAACGTGACCAATCAGTATGGCTTGCCCTGCGTGGTATCCATCAATCGTTTCACCGCTGATACCGATGCCGAGATCGCACTAGTGACCGAGCGTATGAAAGCGCTTGGCGTGAACGTAGTGCTGGCTGAGCACTGGGCAAAAGGCAGTGCCGGAGCAGAGGCACTGGCGCACGAGGTGGTTCGTTTGTCTGAGCGTAGCAACTCACACAAACTGGTCTACGAAGACAGTGACTCTCTGCTCGAAAAAATGAAGAAGGTCGCCACCAAGATCTACGGTGCGTCTGATGTCACTGCCTCGGCCAAAGTAAAGCAACAGCTGAAGTCCTTCGAAGAGGCAGGCTACGCGCATTACCCAATCTGCGTCGCTAAGACACAGTCATCGTTCAGCACGGATGCCACCTCACGCGGCGCGCCGAGCGGTCACGTGGTCAATGTTCGTGAAGTCAGGTTGGCTGCAGGTGCACAGTTCATTGTGATGATCTGTGGTGACATCATGACCATGCCCGGCCTGCCGAAGGTACCGAGTGCGGTCAAGATCGACATCGATGACCAAGGCAAGGTGGTGGGACTGTTCTGAGTCCACGCGACACAGTTACGCCCGGCGCGATGGGTGATGTGACCCAAGCGCATGCTCAGGTTCATCAGCGCCGGGCGGCTCTTCATAGGCTTTTGATTTCAACCGTGTTCGAGTGGATACCACCGCATGACGCTCGAACCTGAAGCGCTGCAAGCCTTGTGGCTAACCGCCAAAGTATCGGCGGTGGTCACCTTCATCTTGCTACTGCTGGGCACTCCAATCGCCTGGTGGCTGGCACGCACCCAATCCCGCTTGAAAGCACCGATCTCTGCCATCGTGGCACTGCCTTTAGTGCTGCCGCCCACCGTACTTGGTTTTTATCTGTTGTTGGCGATGGGTCCGCATGGCTTTGCGGGTCGGCTTACCGAATCACTTGGCCTCGGCCTGCTGCCATTCACCTTCTGGGGCTTGGTGGTTGCTTCAGTGTTTTACTCTTTGCCCTTCATGGTGCAGCCGCTACAAAGCGCCTTCGAATCTATCGGACGTCGACCACTGGAAGTTGCAGCGACGCTGCGCGCGACACCACTCGATGCATTTTTCAGCGTCGTCGTGCCCATGGCGCTACCCGGATTTTTAACTGCATCGGTCATGAGCTTTGCCCACACCGTCGGTGAGTTTGGCGTTGTGCTGATGATCGGTGGCAATCTCGCCGGCGAAACCCGCGTTGCCTCAGTTCAGATTTATGACTATGTCGAGGCGATGCAATATGAGCACGCGCATGCAATGGCTGCGGTGCTGATTGGGTTCTCTTTCATTGTGCTGCTCGTACTGCACCTCTCGCGCCCGAAAGCGCAGAGCACGCAATAAGATGAGCCTCCATCTTCAATTCAATTTAACGCGCGCTGACTTCGCGCTGAATGCCGACCTGCAGCTGCCTGGGCGCGGTGTAACTGCGCTGTTCGGTCCCTCGGGCTGTGGCAAGACCACGCTGCTACGCTGTATCGCTGGGTTGGAGCGCGCCTCCGGCTCGCTGACGGTGAATGAACACCTGTGGCAAGACGCGACACACTTCGTGCCCACCCATCAACGTGCGATTGGCTATGTATTTCAGGAAGCGAGTCTGTTTCCCCATCTCTCAGTACGCGGCAATCTACAGTACGGCATGAAGCGCGCCAGTAGTAATGGCAAGGTAGCGAGTGATCCGATTATTGACCTGCTTGGCATTCGTGCTTTACTCGATCGAAAGCCAGAAGGTTTATCAGGCGGCGAACGACAACGAGTTGCCATCGCTCGCGCGCTTGCTGTTGATCCGAAACTATTGTTGATGGATGAGCCGCTTGCCGCGCTCGATCTGAAACGTAAACAGGAAATCCTCCCCTATCTCGACCGACTACAGGCTACGCTGGAGATTCCTATTCTCTACGTGACCCACTCGCCCGACGAGGTGGTTCGGCTCGCACATCACTTGGTCGTGATGGACGCTGGCAGCGTTGTCGCCAGTGGTGAACTAGCTGACACGCTGTCGCAACTTGATCTGCCGGTAAAGCTGGGACAGGAGGCCGGTGTCGTCATCGAATCCGTAGTTGGCAGCATTGAGTCGCAATGGCATCTAACGCGTATGGACTTCGATGGTGGCTCGGTCTGGATCCGAGATCCAGGCCTGGTGCTAGGGGCTAAAGCGCGTGTTCGCATCCTTGCCAGTGATGTCAGCCTGGCGCGCGAACAACCCGGCAAGAGCAGTATTCAAAATGTGCTTCAGGGGGAAATTGATGCGATGAGAGATGACGAGCATCCCGGGCTGGTGCTGGTGCGCGTCAAGGTGGGCGATACCGCCCTACTCGCACGAGTGACGAAGCGCGCGGTATCCGAGCTAGCGCTTATGCCAGGTGATACTGTGTGGACACAGGTAAAATCAGTAGCACTCGCTCGCTGACAATTAGCCCATGCGCCCTGCTTCGCTTTTTTCGCTGTTAATGCTTTTCGTGCTGACTGCGTTTGGCACGAACACAGCAGCCGACACGCTACGGTTTAACTGCCGTGGCTACATGCCGATCTATCTTGGCAGTTGGGTGCCGATCAATCCGGATCCTAGTGACTTCGACCCGCTGACCATAGAAATCGATGAATCGACCAAAATGACTGGCTTCACGCTGACCATGATCGGCCGCGTCAGTTTCGCCACCAAGGTCAGCGAAGCGCATGTGAAAGGCGCGATCGCTTATAAAAAACTGATGATCGATGACATGATCGAGTTCATCGATTTCAATCTGAATCGGGGCACGGGTGAGGTGACGATCACTGCGCTCCAGAAATCCCCACGCCGCGGCCGTATGCTCTATCGAGGCAAGTGCAACTTGTACAAACCGCCGTTTTGAGGGGTCTCGGTGCTCTCGAAGCGATTAAAAAAGCCGGTATCTTTCGAGCCGGCTTTTTGATTTGGCGTCCCCACGGGGATTCGTTTTATCCACCCGCAAGGCAAACCCTTCGAATTGGTGCTAACCGCAAAGTTGGTGGACTTCCTCGGCCTCAGCCCCGCTCCAATAATGCGCAAAACTCGGCGGATGTAGGGGCTGACGGCAGATCGA
>JBIKUP010000041.1:0-8523 GCA_044347535.1 Burkholderiaceae bacterium | reverse complement strand
ATCCGATTTTCCGAGACCTAACTGATAACCCAATAATGAAACCCGTTGATCCCAAAGCCGTTACCGAAATTGGCGTTCGAGCCGACGCCGACTGGCTGCAGGCGCACTGGATGCCTTACACCGGCAATCGAGAATTCAAAACGAATCCGCGTCTGATGGTGGAGGCCAATGGCGCTTATTACACCGATGCTGATGGTCGCCGTATTTTTGATGGGCTGTCGGGCTTGTGGTGTACCGGGCTCGGTCACCGTCGTCCGGAGTTGATTGAAGCGGTCAGCCGGCAAATGAGCACGCTGGATTTCATGCCACCGTTTCAGTTCGGGCATCCGCAATCATTTGCATTGGCAAATCGCATGCAAAGTTTTTTGCCGGCGGGCTTGGGTCATGTTTTTTTCACTGGCTCAGGTTCTGAAGCGGCGGATACCTCGCTGAAAATGGCGCGCGCGTATTGGCGCGCAAAGGGTAAGGGTTCCAAGACCCGCTTTATCGGTCGCGAGAAGGGTTACCACGGGGTGAACTTCGGTGGCATCTCGGTGGGCGGTATCGTTGGTAATCGCAAGCTGTTTGGGCAGGGCGTCGAAACTGATCATCTCCCGCACACGCAGCTGCCGCAGAATGCTTTTTCGCGTGGTATGCCGCAGCAGGGTGCAGAGTTAGCAGATGATCTGCTACGTCTGATTAATCTGCATGATGCATCGAATATCGCAGCAGTTATTGTCGAACCCTTCTCGGGTTCTGCGGGTGTCGTTGTGCCACCCGTCGGGTACCTTCAGCGCTTGCGTGAGATCTGTGACCAGCACGATATCTTGCTGATATTTGATGAGGTGATCACTGGCTTTGGTCGCTCAGGTGCATGGACAGGTGCGGAAGCATTTGGTGTGACGCCGGATATTCTCAATTGCGCCAAGCAGATTACTAATGGTGTGCAGCCACTCGGTGCGGTAGTGGTGAAGCCTGAGATTTATGACACCTTCATGCATGCCGATGCGCCGCATTATTTGGTCGAATTCCCGCATGGGTATACCTACTCTGCGCATCCGGTCGCTTGCGCTGCGGCACTCGCGACGCTTGATTTGCTCGAGCGAGAGCAGGCAGTCGAGCGCGTTAATTCGCTCGCACCGTACTTTGAACAAAAAGTCCATGGGCTGCGTGGCTGCAAGCATGTGACCGACATTCGTAACTTCGGACTTGCTGCCGGATTTACTTTGGCCGCTGCGCCGGGTGAGCCTGCCAAGCGGCCGTATGAAGTGGGTATGATGATGTGGAAGCAGGGCTTCTATGTGCGCTATGCCAACGACACGGTGCAATTAGCACCACCCTTTATCTCAACCGAAGCAGAAATCGATAGCTTAGTCGACGCACTCGGGGAGGCGTTTAACGCGCTCGACCCCTGAAGTATCTCCCTCAATTCTTTCCCTAATCATGCAAACTATTCCTCACCTGATTCAAGGTGTCGCGCATCATGGCGGCACGCGTACGCAGCCTGTTTACAACCCCGCGACTGGCACAGCGATTCGTACACTACAGCTGGCCGATGCTAAGACTGTCGAGCTTGCCATCGCTTCTGCGCAAGCGGCTTATCCGGCATGGCGTGCAACACCGCCCCTGAAGCGGGCGCGTGTGATGAGCAAACTCAAAGAGCTGCTCGAGCAAAATGCCGACAAAATCTGTGCGCTGATTACCGAAGAGCACGGCAAGGTATTGGCGGATGCCATGGGTGAGCTGCAGCGTGGTATCGAGAATGTTGAATACGCGAGCTATGCGCCGGAGCTACTGAAAGGCGAGCACAGCAAAAATGTCGGGCCGGGTATTGATGCCTGGAGTGAGTTTCAGCCGCTTGGCGTGACCGCAGGCATTACACCGTTCAATTTCCCGGCAATGGTCCCGCTATGGATGTGGCCAATGGCGGTTGTTTGTGGAAACACCTTCATTCTCAAACCGTCCGAGCGTGATCCCTCATCAGCGATGATGATCGCTGAACTCGCCTTGCAGGCGGGTCTACCACCAGGCGTGCTGAATGTGGTGAATGGCGATAAGGAAGCGGTTGATGTACTGCTGTCGGATGCGCGCGTACAAGCTGTTTCGTTTGTAGGTTCCACACCCATCGCGCAAGCCATTTATGGCACTGGCTGCGCGAATGGCAAGCGTGTGCAAGCGCTGGGTGGTGCAAAGAATCACGCGATTGTCATGCCCGATGCTGATATTGCGAACGCTGTGAGCGCGATGATGGGGGCTGCTTATGGTTCTTGTGGTGAGCGTTGTATGGCAGTGCCGCTGATTGTGGCAGTGGGCGATGACACCGCCGATAAAATGATCGAGGGTTTGAAAGCCGAGATCGCACGTATGCATATCGGCCCCGGTACAGACCCCAAGAGTGATATGGGTCCGCTTGTTACCCGCGCGCACTTCGAGAAGGTGAAGGGCTATGTCGATACCGGTGTCGCTGAAGGTGCCAAGCTGGTGGTTGATGGGCGCGGCATCAAGGTCAGCGGGCATGAGGACGGGTTCTTCCTTGGCCCTTGTTTGTTCGATCAGGTGAAGCCACACATGACGATTTATCTGGAAGAGATCTTTGGTCCAGTGTTGGGCATCGTTCGCGTCGCCTCCTTACAAGAGGGCATGGATTTGATTGATGCTCACGAGTACGGTAACGGCACTTGCATCTTCACGCGCGATGGCGAAGCAGCGCGCTACTTCACTGACAATATTCAAGTCGGGATGGTTGGTGTGAATGTGCCGCTACCTGTGCCGGTGGCGTACCACTCGTTTGGTGGTTGGAAGCGGTCGCTGTTTGGTGACTTGCACGCCTACGGCCCGGATGGGGTGCGCTTCTATACTCGTCGCAAAGCCATCACGCAGCGCTGGCCTTCGGCAGGTGTGCGTGAAGGCGCCGTGTTCTCGTTTCCGTCGAGTCGCTAATTTTTTATACGTCAGCGACATTTTGAATGAGAGTGTAATTACCAAGTGCCGGTGTTGGGCATCGATACCCAAGGCTCTGCTGGCGGTAGCGGCTGCCCTCGTTGCAATAACTCAATCGAGATATTGTCGGGCGAGCGAACAAACGCCATGCGGCCATCGCGAGGTGGGCGCAGAATGGTGACGCCGTGTGACTGAAGTCGTTCGCACAGTGCATACACATCATCAACCGCATAGGCAAGGTGACCAAAGTTACGCGCGCCACCTAGTTCTTCCGGATCCCAGTTGTAGGTAAGTTCGACTTGGGCCTCTTCATCGCCCGGTGCGGCGAGATAAACCAATGTGAACCGTCCGCCGGGATATTCTTGCGCCCGCAAGACTTCAAGGCCTAGTGCATCGCGGTAGAACTTGACGGAGGCGTCGAGGTCGCTGACGCGAACCATGGTGTGCAGGTATTTCATGATAATCGTCGCTCAATAAAAGTCACTATTGTAGCGCGCACTGCTACCGCACTTTAGTGCGAGTCACGCAGCGTAGATCAGTGAAAAACGCTTGATCTTGCACTGCCCAATTGCGGTTTTACACCGGCGAGTACCTTCGATAAACAGGAAAACTCACGGGCGATGCGTTGAAATAACTCTTCGATCGGTCGCGTAGCCATCGCTGCATAGGCATAAGCAGCTTGACCCAGCTTTTCATAACAATATTGGCTGGTGAGTCGAGCGCGTCGTACATCCCAGGCATCGACGATTAGATAGCTATCGCCGATCTGTCGAAAATCATCGCGTGCCCGTGGCATTTTGTCGGACCTATTTAAATAGTTTTCAAAAGATTATCTTTGTTTCTAAAGTTATCAGGAGTTCATCGACGTAGCTGGCTGATTCATTTATATTTCCCCAATCAAGACTGCAGCCTGAGCCACTGCTGTCGATTCATAAGGCGTTTGCCGCGCATGCGCGGCCTTGCTCACCCCACATCCGACCATGGCAGAAGAAGAGAAGAAACCAGAAGACGAAGCCGCAGCTGCGGCCGCGGCCGAGGGTGCGCCTGACGCCCCACCAGCCGAGGAGGCGGAGGAGCCGAAGCCGCCGGTTATCTGGAAAAAGGTTGAAGAAGAAGGGCACGCGGGTGCTCACGGTGGCGCATGGAAAATCGCGCTGGCCGACATGATGACCGCCATGATGGCGTTCTTTTTGCTGATGTGGCTGCTGGGTGCGACGCCCGAAGAGCAGCGTGTGGGTATCGCAGAATATTTCCAGCCGACCGATCTGAAGGTCTCTGGCGCCGGTGAGACAGCGGGCTCGAACGGTATGTTTGGTGGTCGCTCCATTATCGACCCCGAGACCTTGCCCATGGACCCGAAACAGCAGGCGCTGATTGAGCGGGTGAGTCCGCGTGCTGAAGGCGGCAAGGGTGAAGATGCCGGCACGTCGCCGGATGACAAACCGAACCCAAAGTACGGCAAGAACCTGAGCGAACAAGAGAAGCAGAAAATCGCGGAGCAAGCAGAGCGTGAAAAACTCGACAAGCTCGAGCAAGAGATCACTGAGAACTTATCGCTCAACAGAACCTTGGCGGACTTGAAAAATCAGGTGCAGTTCACGCGCGAGAAAACAGGTCTGCGGATCGATATTATCGACAAAGCCAATTTTTCGATGTTCGGCAGCGGTAATGCGGCGATGGATCCGCGTGCTCGGGCGCTGATCAACGAGGTCACGCGCTCATTAGCAAACATGCCCAATAAGATGGCGGTGAAGGGGCACACTGATAGTTCACCTTTCCCCGAGGGTAGCGAACGTACCAACTGGTCACTATCGATTGAGCGTGCGGAAGCGACGCGGCGCATGCTAGAGACCGCGGGTATCGGCAGTGGTCGAATTGTTCGAATTGAAGGTGTGGCCGATACAGCGCCATTCAACCCGCAGAACCCGGCTGATCCGCGTAACCGTCGTATCAGTATTACGGTGCTTTACAACGATCCACCCCTCGAAAAATAGACGCCTTCACCACAAGGCCGCTGGCGTTGTTGGTGATGTCTCGCCGTACGTCATGTACTGTCTTCGACATCCCCGTCTAGCCAGCAACCTTGTGGTTAAGGCTTGAATGGTTGCGTGAGCTTCTGGTGTTGTTTATCCGGCGCTAAACCGCTTGATCATCCAGCCGTACAGACCTGCACCGAGCAACAGCGAGATCGCGGCTACATCAATGGCCCAGGCAAAGCCGGTTGCATGATTCGACGCGCGCGCCAGCATGGCAGCAGCGACGGGTGGGCCGATAATCTGGCCGAAGGCAAATGCGCCTGATAGCAATCCGATGATCGCGGGCGCCGATTGTGGGTGTAGCTGCCTGCCTAATTGCATCGCAAAAAATGTGATTGCGGTGAACGGCAATCCGACCAAGACGCTACCGATAGCGAAGCCGGTTAGTGTGGGTATCCAGTTCACGATCACCACGCCCAATGATTGCATCAGATAGCAGCCGATTAATAGACTGCGCTGGTCAATGCGCGCGGGAATGCGCGAGGCGAGCAAAGCGCCGCAGGCAACTGCGATACCGAGTAAGGGCCAGAAAAGATCCAGCCAAACCGAACCCGGCAGTGCGGTGCGCGCTATCACCGGCAAGAAGGTCGCTGTGATGATGTAACCGAAGCCTGCTAAACCGTAGGCAATCACCAGCGTAGCTTTCTCGGTGCTTGTGCCACCTGCAGCAGCACTAGCAGCATTAGTTGCAGTTGGCGTGTACAGGTCATCATCATGACGAAATACAGGCCATACCAGCACCGTGATGATCAGCGCCAGTACCCCGAACGCAATCCAACCCCAGCTGGCCGGCCATGCCACCTGCACCATCACGCTCGCCAATAATCCGCTACAGGCGATGCCGATTCCTGGACCCATATAAACAATGCCACCGGCGCTGGGCCGGTTCAGGCGCGCCAGATGTGCGAGGCACCAGGTCGAGGTGTAAACAAAGCCAATGGCGGTCGTGATACCGGTGATAAAACGTAGCGCTGGCCACGCGGGGCTGATATCGATAGCCATTGCTGCGGTGAGCGCGCAGGTGAGCGTGAGACCGACTTTGACCATAGTGGATGAAACGAGTGCAGGCCAAGACCATCGCGCCCAGAGCGCGGGTTGAAACGTACACAAAAGCGCGCCCACCAGATAGCCGAGATAGTTGGCGCTCGCCAGCCAACTCGCTGCTTCGATGTCGAGCAGGCCTTGCTGCAGCATCATCGGCATCAGCGGTGTGAAAGCAAAACGACCAATGCCCATCGCCACTGCCAGCGATAGAGCGCCGGCGATGGCGATGTGTAGCGCCGAGCGCGCCTGTGTCGCTTCGGTACTCAGAACGGTGCGTTATCGGTGCGCTTGCAAGAGCCGTGGATCAGATCCAGTCGCTTGCCGCCATCAAGGTCCAGCCACTGCTTAAACTCGCCGGTGCGACGATCCAAGGTGACATGTTCACCAATGATCACGACGCCGTGTCGCTTGAACATTGCAGGGCGGTAGAGTTCAAGCAGATCCCCCTGTGCTTTCAACGTGCCCTTACGATTCATCGAGATCGTGTACTCACCGGCGTATGCACCTGTACCTTCCTCGAAATTAAACATCGCTGGCATCGGCGAGCGGCTGGTCTCAAAGGGGGGGGTTAAGTTCTCGCCGGGCCGACTGATCTCGACATCACAGATGACTTCCAGCATGCCCTTATTTTTGTACTTGCTAGGCTTCCCACTACTGCCAAGATTCAGGGAGATCAGGCCAGTGAAATGCGCGGCCGCGACCAGTACGACGGTGATGACGATCCCTGTGAGAATGGCGACAATCTTACTCATCTGCGTCCTCCCTTGATGGCCGCAGTTGGTGGTACAAATTGAGAGCTTACATGTTCAAGCAATCCATCACAGGCATCTTCGATCAGGTCGAGTACCTGCTGAAAACCAGTTTCCCCGCCGTAGTAAGGGTCTGGCACCACGGCCGCATCGTGTTGGCGGCAGAATTCAGTGAGCCGCCTCAGTTTGCGCCGGTGGTCCGGCGGGCAGTGCTGCTCGGCCAGGGCAAGATTATCCCAATCCATGGCGAGCAATAGATCATGCTGCTCGAAATCTTGCTCGCTCAATTGCCGCGCGCGTAGGTCGGAGATGTCATAGCCCCGCTCGCCAGCGGCATGCTGGCTGCGGCGATCCGGCGGCTCGCCCGGGTGGTAGTTGTGTGTCCCAGCAGAAGTGACAAAGACCTTGTCCGCTAAACCGGCTTGCTGAACTTTTTGTCGAAACACACCATGTGCAGTCGGACTGCGGCAGATATTGCCCATACACAGAAACAGCACGCTGAAGTGCTGCACTGTGAATGAGGCAGATTGGCTGGCGTGGGTATCGATCATGGTCATAGATACATCGCTACCCGTTGTTCGCTTTCAAGACACGTTGTAGCCAGTGGCTGATATCGTCGATTTCTTCGGCACATACGGAATGCTGCATCATGTACTCATGCCACTCGATGGTATAGCCGAGTTCAATCAGCAGATCACGCGATGCTTCGGCGCGATTGATCTGCACCACGCTATCGCCACGTCCATGTGCCATGAAGATGGGTGTTTGCTGATTCGCGGCATGTCGCTCGCTAGCCAATGTATCAGCGAGTGGTAGATAACCGGATAAGCACATTAGACCCGCCAATGTCTGCGAGTAGCGCAGGCCGGTTTGCAGAGTCATGGCGCACCCTTGTGAGAAGCCTGCCAATACGATGTGTTGTGCCGAGATGCCGCGCGAGATCTCGCGCGCTATCAAATCGTCGATACGGCGCTGCGAAGCGCGTAAGCCCTGCGCATCTTCCCTTCGCACCAGATCCATACCAAGAATGTCGTACCACGCCGGCATGACATAACCATTGTTGATGGTCACGGGCATCGTCTCCGCATGGGGAAACACGAAACGGATACCGCGGCAACCAGTGAGATCGAGCTCGCGAACAATCGGTGCGAAGTCGTGGCCATCCGCGCCCAAGCCGTGCATCCAGATGACGGCGGCTGTCGGTGATGGCACGGTCTCGATTTCTATCGTTTCAAGTAGCGGTAGTTCGTTCATGTTCAGATCTTATTTTGCTCGTATTGCCGATTTGGGTCGGAATGCCTTGCAGACGGCATCATTAGTTTCGATATACGGACCGCCGATCAGATCGATGCAGTAGGGTACTGCAGCGAAGATGCCGGCAACGATAGTGTTACCGTCGGCGTCCTTGAGTCCCTCGAGCGTCTCGCGTATCGATTTCGGTTGCCCCGGCAGGTTCATGATCAGCGCAGCGTGATCATCGCATTCGCGGATCACTGCAACCTGACGGGACAAAATCGCCGTTGGAACAAAGCGAAGACTAATTTGCCGCATTTGCTCGCCGAAGCCGGGCATTGGTTTGGTCGCGACTGCCAAGGTCGCCTCGGGGGTGATATCGCGCCGCGCTGGGCCTGTGCCGCCAGTCGTTAGCACCAAGTCGCAGCCGACCTCATCGACCAGCGTGATGAGTGTTTGTTCAATGGTGGCCTGATCATCAGGAATCAGGCGCGTTTCCATCTGCCAAGGGCTCGTCAGCGCCTGACTAAACCAATCACGCA
>JBIKUP010000040.1:0-8535 GCA_044347535.1 Burkholderiaceae bacterium | reverse complement strand
ATATTCCGGGCGCTTTGCTACGGATTCCCGGCACACCCGCCTCGGCCGCCTATGCCAACGAGGCCTATCAGATGACTGTCAAAGGTCAGGCTGAGCTAGCACTAGGTACCTGCTTGGTGTTTTCTGCGATCGGTGGGTTGTTTGGCACCATCGTGCTGATTCTGTTCTCGCCTTCATTGGCAGAGTTTGCGCTGCAGTTTTCATCATTCGAATATTTCTGGCTGATGGTACTCGGGCTATCCGCTGCGGTATTTGTGGGTAGCGGTAGCAAGTTGAAGGCCTCTATCTCGCTCGTGATCGGACTACTGATCGCCTGCGTCGGCATGGAGAACCCGGCGGCGCATCCCCGGTTCACCTTTGGGCTACCCGAACTGATGAGTGGCATTGAGCTGATACCCATGATGGTTGGCTTATTCGCCGTCTCAGAGCTACTACGCTATGTGACTGATATCGCGCCACCGCCCATCGTGGTTGCTACCAAGATCGGCAATATCTTTGGTGGTATGTGGGGTCTATTGAAAACCTATCCGGTTCAGCTTCTACGCGGCAGCGCGCTTGGTACGCTGATCGGCATTCAACCGGGCGCTGGCGCCGACATGGCCGCATGGATGAGTTATGCCACCAGCAAAAAGTTTTCCAAAGAGCCGGGAAAATTCGGCACGGGCCATGTGGAAGGCATTGCTGAATCAGGTGCCGCTAATAACTCTGCGCTGGCAGGCGCATGGATACCTGCAATCGTGTTTGGCATACCCGGCGACTCAATCACTGCGATTGCGATTGGCGTGCTTTACCTGAAGAACATGAATCCTGGGCCAACGATTTTTATAAACAACCCACAGAATATTTACGCCATCTTCATTGTATTCATGCTGGCGAATCTGGTGATGCTGCCGCTGGGCTGGCTAGCTGTAAAACTTGCGACGCGTGTTCTGAATATCGCGCGCAATATCCTGATGCCGACGATTCTGGTGTTCTGCATCGTGGGAGCGTTTGCTGTCACCAACTCAACGCTGGGTGTGGTGTTGATTCTGTGCTTCGGCGTTATCGCCTTCGTGATGGAAGAAAACGGCTTTCCCATCGCACCCGTTATTCTGGGCGCGGTACTCGGCAAAATGCTGGAAGAGAACCTTGTCACCTCATTGATCAAATCCGACGGTGACGCACTGGTGTTCTTCACCCGCCCGATTGCAATGTGGCTCGCTGCCGCTACGCTGTTGATCGTGACTTGGCCACTGTTCAAGTGGCTGCTACAACAACGCCAGCGGCCAGGTGCAGAGGCGTAAGCCTTACAGTGCGGGCCTTCAACAACGCCAGCGGTATTAGGCCCGCGGTCCCCGCATTCCGCCCCAAGTATCCCAATTACTCCCACAAAGCCAACCCGCATCAATCGGCATGATGATGCCGGTGATAGCGCGCGCCGCATCAGATAGCAAGAAGCCGATACCATCGGCAACTTCGTCGGGCATGACCAGCTTGTTCATGGCTGAGGGTCGTGACATCTCAGCGGGATCGCGATCACCGCGGTCAATGGCTGCCTGCATACCTTCGGTTAGAGTGAAGCCGGGAGCGACCGCGTTGACTCGCACACCTGATCTTCCCCACTCGGCAGCGAGGCTCATGGTCAAGGCCGCGACAGCAGCTTTTGCAGGGCCGTAGGCATGCAATGGCGATGAGCGGAAACTGGTGACCGAGGCAATGTTGACGATGGCGCCGTGACCACGCCCTGCCATCTTGCTGCCATACACCGCGCAGCTGAGGTAAGTGCCACGCAAGTCGATGTTGGTCACTGCATCCCAGTGATCCATAGGTAACTCTTCGGGCGGCAGCTTGCGTTGCAAGATACCGGCACACGTAATCAAGTTATCGACCGGACCGTGCTCGGCTTCGATCAGATCGGCCACATCGCGCACACGTTGATCATCCAGCACATCACAGTCGTAGAAGGCTTTCGCGCCCATACTGCTGGCTTTCTGATCTGACCAAGCGCTGGCGAGATCAAGCACGATCACGGTATCACCACGTTTTACGTGATGCCTCACACATGCCGCCCCAATACCACTGGCGCCACCGGTCACAACTGTCAGCGTTTTAGTTTCCATTGGTCACAGATCCTTTCATTCAATCTAGCTTGGATGGTAGCCCAGGCTGCGCATCAGTACGCAAGATGAGTTCACCCACTCGCCAATTGTCATTCTGAAAATAGCTACGCCGAGGCTACCAAGCGATTAAAAATGTCAATCAAAGCTTTCACATAATGGTGTACAGTTAGTTTGACACTCTAAGCTTTCCAGAGCACCACTATCGAGGACACCACCATGAATATGACGATCTACCTCTTTCTTTTAGCTGGCGCGGGTTTCGGCATCATCACCTTCCCGTTCAGGCACTTGTTCAGCGAGGGACCGCACAAAGCCGACGAAACAGAAAATGCTGATGCACTCAGCGGTCGCGTGTTTTGGGTGATGGTGTGCACGTTCCTATGGCCGATCATGGTGCTGACTGGACTGAACTCGGCACGCATTCTGATCAAGCGCCGCGCAAAACAAGAGGCGTGATTCGCGGGAGCAACGGACTTTACGAAGTCAGTCGCTCAATAAACCAAACGGTAGAGATCACGAGCACCACAATTGAGCCCCAGCGCATAACGCGCTGGCGGCCCTCATCGCTGCGGACCAGCCAAACCGACGGCACAGCTACCAGCAGCACCACGGACAGCTGACCCAGCTCGACACCCACATTAAAGGCAATCAGCGTCTCGATAAAATACGAGGCAGATAAGCCGAGTTCTTTCAATCCATTGGCGAACCCCATGCCATGGATCAGCCCAAACGAAAACGCCAACAGCCAGTGATTGATTCGCAGGCGGTGCTGAAGATTCAACACAGCCGAGATCATGATCGAGAGCGCAATAACCGACTCGATCAACTTATCCGGCAGACTGATCAGGCCAAAACTGGCCATCGCCAACGTTATCGAGTGCGCGATAGTGAACGCCGTGATTACCTTCAGCGCGAACATCCATGCGGCGCGATGGTTACCGCCAGCCGCTAGGGGCTCATTCCCTGCGGATGATTTTTCACCCCACAACAGCAAGCCGGGAAGCAGCAGTGTCAACAAAAACAAGAGGTGATCCGGCCCCTCCCAAATATGCTTGGCACCCTCATGGGTGAACAACAGAATGGTCGACGAGCGCTTGGTTTCACCGAGCGCAAAGCGCTGCGTCGCGGTGGCTTGATCAAATACGGATGAGATTTCATCCCCATTCACCGCCAGCCGAAAGAAGGCACGCCCAAGCTTATCGTTTTGAGTGAAGAATCCGTAGCGGACCACCAGAAAACGCGCTTGCTGATCGATGGCAGGCGCGGTGAACTGCTGCCGAACATACAGACCATCGTTATGCAGCACAACGGTCTGCCGCACAAAGCTCAGCGACAGCGGTTGCTCGTCTGCCTCGATACTCAAGGACTTCTCGATCAGCTGCGTGATCTCAGCTTGTAGCGCTTGGATTTTTTCGGGTGGCGGCGCTGGCTCAGGTTCGGCACCCGGCTTTTGCAGCAGGTTGCCGAGGTCGCGCACATAGAAATCAAGATCAATTTTGAGCTGCCCATCTGCCTGCTGCAGGTAGAGGTAGCTATTACCCGTCTGATGCGCGAATGACCCGGTTGCCACAAACCACAGCATCAGACCCAGGATGATTCGGTGCAATCCAGACATATTCACTCGACCGAAGGACTCATTGAGACATCGCAGCACCAAGCAGCCGTAGCCACTGCCAATATCACGCAGCAGAAGTCGAAGCGATTCAAGCATTATGGAAGTGATCTACAGCGACTTAGGACATCAAGGCTTCAAGCGTCAGAAGCTTGAGGCTCTGCGGGTAATCCTTGTGCAACTCTTGCACCAGCTTCTTCAACTTTTTCTGGGTCTCTTCCTTATCGCCCAGCTGCTGCTTGATGGCTTGCAGATAATGGATCCCAAGAACGAAACGGAGTTCTTCACCATTGATCTGTGCATGCTTGGATTTCAGCAAGCCCTCACCGATACCAATCATCTCGGCCAGCGTTTCTTTGGTCTGCGAGAATGGCACCAGCGGGTTGTCACTAAAGCTGTCATAGAAATGACTCTTCAGCAGCATGTAACGCGCGTGATCGATATACGGGGCACGTGGGTCAAGTCGAATCGATTCCCGGTAGTGCTGCAGCTGTGATACGTAGAGACCCGTCTTCGGAGACGCTTCGAGTTTGCTGCCGATGCGGGTCAACTCATTCAACAGCAGCGAGGTCTCCAGCCCTTTGACGATGCCATGGCTGATCATGTCTTGATTGAACAGCTCACGAATCTCGTCCAGCGTCACGCCCAGTTGATACAGACTTTTCGCGCGTACAGGCGCAGGCGAGGATGCTGCTGAACTCGCTTGCAGCTCTTGTATTTTGGTGATGTAGTTCTTGCGTGCTTCGGCGTTAATCGAATCATGTGCCTGCACAGACCCTGCTGCGAATCCTGCGATGAGCACACAGGCAGAGACGTAGCGCACGAGCTGCTTCATGAGTTGGTGGGCATCTCAAGCTTCTCGCCACTATAAAACGCGCGAGCACCTGCGTGCAGCTGCATACCGAAACGGCCCTTGCCCGGATCGATCAAGTTCAGCTTTTGAGCTTCGCCCATCAAGGTAGTGGCAATCAAGAAGCCGTGGTGTAGCGGCAAATCAGGTCGCGAGACAAGCAGATACTTACCGTCATCCACCACGACCTCGAGTGGTAGCGGCGCGAAGTCCTCAAACGGCGGTGAACCGGTAAACATCAACCTTGCGTGCATATAAGACAGCACGGCGAGCTTGCTCTGATTGGTCTTTAGGAGTGCGGCGATACGCGGCATATCGTGTGCACGGCTCACCATGGCACGGCTCAGGGGCAGTTTGGCGCGCAATACTTCTACCCACAGATCGCCAACATCGTCACCCGCAAGATCTGCGTGTGAGGTCAGTAGCTGCAGATGACTCTTACGAAAAATATCCCACTGCGCGTACGGCGTGTGAGCGAATGAAAGCGAGGGGCTAATTGCCGGCAGAATGCCCGCGGCTAGCAGGCCGGCGGTCTGCTTGATGAATCGTCTTCTTTGCATGGTGATATCGGAGAGAGCCTTTTTCATTCGAGCACCGTGCTGGCAACGCCGACATATCCGGCACGCGAATGAAAAAGGCTCGGGGGAGCGATTAAATGCCTCGCGCCGCCCGAGCCCAGAGAGAAGATTACTTCGCGTCGAAGATCTCCATTGGGCAGATGGTCGTTACCGCGTAGTTCGGAACGTCTACCACGTTGCTGATGCGCAGGTCGCATGCGACGCTGGTTACAACAAACGCCTGATCTTTGGTCAGACCTTTAGTCGCTTGCAGCCAATCCAGCATTGCGATCAGCGAGTTACGCGCTGCCAGTGTCACGTCGTTCGACAGGTTGGTCAGCGGCTTGATTTTCTCGCTATCCAGATACGTCCACTGTGGTGGTACTTCGCCAGCCTTCTTCAGCGGATAACCAACAACAGCGTGGAAGCGATCGGGTTCGAGTGCTTTGATCTGCGAGCCGCCTTCAAACATCGGCTGCTTCACGATCGATGCCATGCCCTTGCGGATTTCAGTCTGAACGGTCACAACAGCGCCCATTTCAATAGCGGTACCCGCCACTTCGCCGTCACCCTGCGCGAAGTGAACGTCACCGATGAACAGACCGCAACCGTCGATGAAGCAAGGGATCAACAGCGTGGTGCCTTCAACCATTTGCTTAACGTCCATGTTACCGCCGTTCTCACGCGGTGGAATGGTACGCAAGCACTTGTCTTTGTGGCTGCCTTTCGGGCCGCACACTTCGGCAGGACGCGCGCTGGTTGGCTCAGGTGGCAGAGCTACACCGCCCGCTGCGCCCAGTTGTGTTTCACGTGCCAGCCACTCGTTGACTTCCTGCTCGCCTGGCAGAACACCAACCGAACCCATGAAGCCACGCATTGGAATACGAACACCTGGCACCTGTGCCGAAACTGCCTCGACACGGTTCAGCTTCCAGTTAGCCACGAATGGCTCGGTGTACAGATCTGGCAAGAAACCAAAGCCCGGGATAATGGTGGTGTAACCGTACTCGTTCGGGTTGATGTCGATCAGTTTGATCGCCAGAACGTCACCACGCTTCGCGCCTTCGATATGAATCGGGCCGGTCATCGGGTGAATCAGGTTAACGTCGATCGCCGTGACATCTTTTGGCTTCGAGTTGATGTTCAGGTTCGAATCGAGCGCATCACGTGTATGCACGACGATCAGATCGCCCGGCTTCGCACGTGCTACCGGCTTGATCGCTGGGTGATAACGGTTGAAGCAGTTCGGGTCTTGCTCGCAATGAGCACCCTTCTTCTTCACCTCGACGATGGTTTGGGTTTTGACGTCAGCGGTGTCGGCCATAGCGACCGACCCAACGCCTGCCGCCAACAGCGCAGCAAGTAGTGTGGGGATAAAGCGCATCACAAATCTCCGAGTTGGGTGGAAAGTATTTGTTTTTAAATGGACTTCGGGTAGAGCGAACCGCGTTAGACAACTATTTGGGTCCGGCTGATGTTTTACCACAAAGAAACTTTTTTTTCAGCGTTTCTCAGGGATTTCAGCCATCTGTCTGCTGACAAACACCTCGTGTTGAATAGGTTATTAATATTTTGAAATGATATTCACCGCAAAGTGTTCACATTGTGTTCACAATTAGTGCAAGGGCATGCACCAACAGTAGCGTCTGCACAAATTGGTATCATGCAGCGCGGTTCATTGATCAAACTGGTACACGATTTGGTTCGGCGGACCGAACCCCTCCTCTTGATTGGACAATTGTGTTGATCTCTTCACGCCCGATACTGTTGCGTTTACTTGCCTTGTCAGCGATCGCTACTCGCGCCGCTGCAGACGATGTGCGAAGCTTGCCCGAGGTGGAAGTGTCTGCCTCGCGCTATAGCTTGATCGGTGTTGCTGACAGCGCCAGCGAAGGCGTGGCTGGCCAGTTCCAGATCGGTAACCGCGTTGTCGCGCGTACTGGCGAACTACTTGAAGTTGTGCCCGGGCTCATCGTCAGTCAGCACAGTGGTGACGGCAAAGCCAATCAGTACTTCTTGAGAGGCTTCAATCTCGATCATGGCATTGATTTCAAAATGTCGCTCGATGGCATGCCGATCAACCAACGTAGTCACGCTCATGGCCAAGGCTGGGCTGATCTGAATCCGCTGATACCAGAACTGATCTCATCCATTCATTATCGAAAAGGGCCTTACTACGCGGCAGATGGTGATTTTGCGAACGCAGGCTCTGCCAATATTTACTACGCTGACAAAATTGATCGCGGCCTTGCCAGCTTCGGCTTGGGGCAAAACGGCTTTTATAGAACCCTGCTGTCGGATGCACCAAAATTCAAAGATGGGAACATGCTCTATGCCTTAGAGCTATCGCACTATGATGGCCCGTGGGACAACCCAGACAACTATAACAAGCTCAACGGATTACTCCGCTACGCCCAAGGTGGCCAAGCCAACGGCTTTAATTTGACTGCCATGGCCTATTCCGGCCGGTGGAATTCTACTGATCAGATTCCCTGGAATGAATATAAACAAGGGCTAATCTCCCGCTGGGGCGCGATGGATAAATCGTCTGGCGCTTGGGCCCATCGCTACAGTTTGTCGGGTGAATGGCGCAGCGCTGACGCTGACAGCAGCACCTTGGTACAAGCCTATGTCATCAATAACTATTTGGATTTGTACTCAAACTTCGAGTACGGTGCCAATAGTCAGTTCAACCAACGTGATAGTCGTGTGACGTCTGGCATTAATGCATCGCGCACGCTCAATATGAGTGGCTTAGGTAAAGAAGCTGCAAATACCCTCGGCGTGCAGATTCAACATGATCAGATTCAAAATGGTTTATTCAGTTCACGGCAACGTACTCGAATTGCATGCCAAATTGGCGACCCGTCAGATCCAAGCGTCACTGAGCAATGCCGCCGGGACCGTATCGGTCAAAGCAGTATCGGCGTCTATGCAGAAAATCATGTGCATTGGAATGACTGGTTCCGCACGGTCGCTGGTGTACGAGGCGACTACTTTCGATTCGCTAATACCAGCCTGGAGACATCAATCACTGGTGTCAACAACACCGCAACGGTGAATGATTTCATCGCCAGTCCCAAAATCAACCTGGTATTTGGGCCATGGCAAAAAACCGAGTACTACTATAGTGCCGGTAATGGCTACCATTCCAATGATGCCCGCGGGGTGACCATTGGCAGCGGCATACGTGCCAATGGTTTGGTACGGACCTTTGGGCAGGAAGTCGGTGTACGAACCGAATTTATCGACGGGCTGCAAACAACGCTCGCTATCTTCCAGTTGGATAACGCCTCCGAGATCGTCTACATCGGCGACGCTGGCCGTACCGAAGACTCTGGTCGGCGAAGCCGCCGTACCGGTTTTGAGTTCAACAATTATTTCAAGGCAAACCGCTGGTTGACGATTGACGCGGAC
>JBIKUP010000039.1:0-8555 GCA_044347535.1 Burkholderiaceae bacterium | reverse complement strand
TGGGCGAAGCGGCGATCATGAAATTGGCCGATGCATTGGACAGCTACATTCCGACGCCAGAGCGTGCGATCGACGGTGCGTTCCTGATGCCGGTTGAAGACGTGTTCTCGATTTCGGGTCGCGGTACGGTGGTGACGGGTCGTGTTGAGCGCGGCATCATCAAGGTTGGCGAGGAACTTGAGATTGTGGGTATCCGCGACACGCAGAAGACGACGTGCACGGGTGTGGAGATGTTCCGCAAACTGCTGGATCAGGGTCAGGCGGGCGACAACGTGGGCGTGCTGTTGCGTGGTACCAAGCGTGAAGACGTTGAGCGTGGTCAGGTGTTGGCTAAGCCGGGTTCGATCAAGCCGCACAAGCACTTCACGGGTGAGATTTATGTGTTGTCGAAGGAAGAGGGTGGTCGTCATACGCCGTTCTTCAACAACTACCGTCCGCAGTTTTACTTCCGTACGACGGATGTGACGGGTGCGATCGAGCTGCCGGAAGGCAAGGAGATGGTGATGCCTGGCGATAACGTGTCGATCACGGTCAAGCTGATCAATCCGATTGCGATGGAAGAGGGTCTGCGTTTTGCGATTCGCGAAGGTGGCCGTACGGTTGGCGCCGGCGTGGTCGCCAAAATCATCGAGTAATTGCTGCTTTAGTTTTGGGCGGGGCGCCAATTCCCGTCCAAAGCTTGCAATTGCGAATCAGTTTTTCTGCAGGGGCGTAGCTCAATTGGCAGAGTGACGGTCTCCAAAACCGTAGGTTGGGGGTTCGAGGCCCTCCGCCCCTGCCATCTAATCCCGGTGGATGACACCGAAAGCGAAAGCAGATGTCTAACCAATCCGTCCAAACCGTCACAACGTCAGCTGATAAAGCGAAGCTTGCGCTGGCTGCGATCGCTATTACTGCGGGCGTGGTTGGGTTTTATGCTCTGGCGGGTCAGTCCGGTCTCATCCGCGCCGCTGCTTTGGTGGGCGGATTGTTGCTGGCGGTAGTGTTTGCTTGGACCTCGCAGATGGGCCGCGACTTCGTTGGCTTCGCGCGCGAATCAGTTCGCGAAACGAAGAAAGTGGTTTGGCCGTCGCGCAAAGAGGCAACCCAAATTACGGGCGTGGTGTTTGGATTCGTCGTGGTGATGGCGATTTTCCTGTGGGGCACGGACAAGCTGCTTGAGGTCGTGCTTTACAGCCTGATCCTCGGCTGGAGATAAGTATGACTGACAACACGCAAGACAGCGCAAGCGCAGTGTCCACGCCCAGCGGCAACAAGCGCTGGTATGTTGTCCATGCCTATTCGGGTATGGAGAAAAGCGTGCAGCGCGCGTTGACCGAGCGCATCACACGCGCTGGTATGCAAGATAAGTTTGGCCAGATTTTGGTGCCAACTGAAGAAGTCGTCGAGATGAAAAATGGCCAAAAGGCCGTTACTGAGCGTCGCTTCTTTCCAGGCTATGTGTTGGTCGAGATGGAGATGACCGACGACACTTGGCACTTGGTGAAAAACACCAACAAGGTCACAGGTTTTATTGGCGGCAAATCCAACAAGCCGACACCGATACCGCCGCATGAAGTCGACAAAATCATGCATCAGATGCAGGAGGGTGTCGAGAAGCCACGGCCGAAGGTACTGTATGAAGTCGGCGAGCTGGTGCGTATCAAGGATGGTCCGTTCACTGACTTCAACGGTAACGTCGAAGAAGTGAATTATGAAAAATCACGTGTGCGTGTGTCGGTGACGATTTTTGGCCGCGCAACACCGGTGGAGTTGGAGTTCGGACAAGTCGAAAAGGCTTGATTCGGAGTTGGTTTCAAGCGCCCGCCGTGGCGCGGCACTCACAAGAGTGTCACACGGCAGTCGGGGAAGTTGGTGTGGCAGACGCGAAGCGCATCTCGCACTCACTTCCTTGAAAAACGAGGAGCCGTAATAGTTCAAGGACGAATCGGCGCTACTACTCACTTAAAGGAGCCCTCATGGCAAAGAAAATTATTGGCTTCATCAAGCTGCAAGTGCCAGCTGGTAAAGCCAACCCATCGCCCCCCATTGGTCCCGCACTGGGCCAGCGTGGTCTGAACATTATGGAGTTCTGCAAAGCGTTCAACGCGCAAACGCAGAGCTTGGAGCCGGGTCTGCCGATTCCAGTGGTCATCACCGCCTTTGCGGATAAGTCCTTCACGTTTGTGATGAAGACCCCGCCAGCGACGGTCTTGATCAAGAAAGCAGCGGGTATTCAAAAGGGCTCTTCCAAGCCCCATACCGACAAGGTCGGCAAGATCACTCGCAAGCAAGCAGAAGAAATCGCAACACAGAAACAGCCCGACCTGACGGCCGCTGATCTGGACGCAGCTGTTCGTACTATCGCCGGCTCAGCTCGGTCGATGGGCATCACGGTGGAGGGTCTGTAATGGCTAAGTTATCCAAGCGCGCACAGGCCATCAAGGCCAAGGTCGATCGCACCAAGCCCTATCCGTTCGATAACGCGATAGCGATCGTGAAGGAACTAGCGACTGCAAAGTTTAACGAGTCTATCGATGTCGCCGTCCAACTCGGCATCGATGCCAAGAAATCCGACCAGGTGGTGCGCGGCTCTGTTGTGCTGCCAGCAGGTACCGGTAAGTCAGTTCGTGTTGCAGTTTTCGCGAGCGGCGACAAGGCCGATCAGGCGAAGGCAGCGGGCGCTGACATTGTTGGCATGGAAGATTTGGCTGAATCGATCAAGGCCGGCAACATGCCGTTCGACGTCGTCATCGCTTCGCCTGACACCATGCGTATCGTTGGTACCTTGGGCCAAGTGCTCGGCCCGCGTGGCCTGATGCCTAACCCTAAGGTTGGCACAGTGACGCCAGACGTTGCGACTGCGGTCAAGAATGCCAAAGCAGGTCAGGTCCAGTACCGCACCGACAAGGCAGGTATCGTGCACGCGACCATTGGTCGCAAGTCATTCGCTGATACCGATCTGAAGACCAACTTGCTCGCGCTGTTGGACGCGCTGAACAAGTCGAAGCCAGCGACTAGCAAGGGTGTTTACCTGCGTAAGGTCTCGCTCTCGTCGACCATGGGCGCTGGCGTTCGTGTCGATCAGACGACATTGGCTGCGCAGTAAAGAATCAAGTCCTCGTACCCGCAGTTGTGTACGAGGCAAATCTTTGGGCTGGGCCATCAGCAGCGATGCAGGTGGTTCAGGCAATCAAAGACCGTTGGGCCGGATGCTGCGAAAGCAGTGGTCCGTTAAATAGAGAAGGTTTATCCGGATCTCCCCAACGCAGATGGCGAGCCCGAACAAGTTTTGTAGTTTCGATAGCTGGTGTTGCAATGGCAGCAGCTATCAGCTCCAGACTTCGGACGCCGTGTTCGAATCGATGTAAGGCAGGCGGCCATTTGGCCGTGCAGTCGCCAAGCATCATTTTTGGAGGTTGAACGTGAGTCTCAATCTGAGTGACAAGAAGGCCGTTGTTGCCGAAGTCTCTGCCAAGCTCGTATCGGCACAGACGGTGGTGGTGGCCGAGTACCGCGGCATCGAGGTTGGGCCCCTGACCAAATTGCGTGCCGACGCGCGTTCGCAGCAGGTTTACCTGCGGGTGTTGAAAAACACCTTGGCCCGTCGCGCGGTCGAGGGCACTGCGTTTGCGCCGCTAGCATCCGAAATGACTGGTCCGTTGATCTATGCGATCTCGGAAGATGCGGTGGCTGCAGCGAAAGTCCTCAATGACTTCGCCAAGTCCAACGACAAGCTGGTTGTTAAGGCTGGTAACTTCGCAGGCAAGCCGCTCGACAAGGCTGCAGTGACTGCGCTGGCAAGTATCCCGAGCAAGGAAGTCCTGATCTCCCAGCTGCTGGGTGTGATGCAGGCGCCTGTTGCGGGCTTTGCACGCGCACTCGCCGCCTTGGCAGCGAAGAAAGAGGCCGAGGCAGCCTGATTCGCGATGCGAATCGCCTCGGTACTTTCAAGACCCTACTCGATATATTCCGAACTTAAGGAGTTTTAAATGGCAATTTCTAAAGATGACATCCTGGAAGCCGTCGGTCAGATGACCGTGATGGACCTGAACGATCTGGTCAAGGCTTTTGAAGAAAAATTCGGTGTTTCAGCGGCAGCCATGGCGGTCGCTGGTCCCGCAGGCGCCGGCGGTGGTGGTGCAGCGGCAGCTGAAGAGCAGACCGAGTTCACCGTGGTGTTGACTGACGTCGGCGCAAACAAAGTGGGCGTGATTAAGGCAGTTCGCGAAATCACCGGTCTTGGTCTGAAAGAAGCCAAAGACTTGGTCGACGGTGCACCAAAGCCCGTGAAGGAAGGCGTAGCCAAGGCAGACGCCGAAGCAGCCAAGAAGAAGCTGGAAGAAGCTGGCGCAAAGGCCGACCTCAAGTAAGCCAGTCTCTTTGCGTTGCGCACCCGTCGAAGCGCAGAACCTGTCCGTCAGGGTGGGTTCTGCCTTCGGCACTTACAGTATTTACGCTGCGCAAGCGCGAACGACGATCAGGATGGTGGTACGCAGTAATGGCTGTCGAAGACGTTAAGCAGGACAAGCGTCAACGGCATTTCTGGTTGGAGGGGAAAAGGGTAAAGCATTGAGGGTTCGCTGCGACGGTCGTGTGCCGCCTCGAGTCCTGAATTCTCTATCCTTCCCGTCACTCACGGAGTGTTCATGCACTACTCATTCACCGAGAAGAAACGCATCCGCAAGTCTTTCGCAAAGCGCGCCAATGTTCATGAGGTTCCATACCTGCTGGCGACGCAGCTAGATTCTTATTCGGAGTTTTTGCAAGAGGGCGTACCCACGTCCGACAGAAAAACCGAAGGACTGCAGTCAGCGTTTAACTCGATCTTCCCGATTGTTTCACACAACGGGTTCGCACGCCTTGAGTTTTTGTCGTACTCGCTCGGCGTTCCACCGTTCGATGTGAAGGAGTGTCAGCAGCGCGGGCTCACCTACGCGTCGCCACTGCGCGCCAAGGTTCGCTTGGTTATTCTCGACAAGGAATCGCCGACCAAGCCAGTGGTCAAAGAGATGAAGGAGCAAGAGGTCTACATGGGCGAATTGCCCCTGATGACCGTGAATGGCTCGTTCGTGATCAACGGCACCGAGCGCGTTATCGTGTCGCAGCTGCACCGTTCACCAGGTGTGTTCTTCGAGCACGATCGTGGCAAGACGCACTCGTCGGGTAAGTTGTTGTTCTCTGCCCGCATTATTCCTTACCGCGGCTCTTGGCTCGACTTCGAATTCGACCCGAAAGATATTCTGTACTTCCGCGTCGATCGCCGCCGCAAAATGCCGGTAACGATCCTGCTGAAAGCAATCGGCATGAGCGCCGAGCAGATTCTGGCGAACTTCTTTGTATTCGACAACTTTGCCTTGCGCGCTGAAGGTGCGGCAATGGAATTTGTCGCCGAGCGTCTGCGCGGCGAGGTGGCGCGTTTCGACATCACCGATAAAGAAGGAAAGGTCCTTGTTGCGAAAGACAAGCGCATCAACGCCAAGCATGTACGAGACATCGAAGCTGCTGCCCTCAAACAAATTTCAGTGCCAGAAGATTACTTGCTCGGCCGTGTGTTGGCGACCAATATCATCGATGCCGACACTGGTGAGATCATTGCAAATGCCAATGACGAGCTGACTGAGGAATTGCTGGTGAGTTTGCGCGGCGCTAACGTCGCCAACATTCAGACGCTCTATACCAACGACCTCGATCAGGGCGCCTACATCTCGCATACCCTGCGTACGGACGACACCGCAGATCAGATGGCTGCGAAAGTCGCCATCTATCGCATGATGCGGCCTGGTGAACCACCGACAGAAGACTCAGTCGAGG
The DNA here is from genome assembly GCA_044347535.1 of Burkholderiaceae bacterium. Classification (GTDB taxonomy): domain Bacteria; phylum Pseudomonadota; class Gammaproteobacteria; order Burkholderiales; family Burkholderiaceae_D; genus Pernthalerella. The sequence goes on along the minus strand of JBIKUP010000039.1, from coordinate 2,762 downwards.
CGCTGTTTAACGGTCTGTTCTACAACGAAGATCGTTACGACCTATCAGCCGTCGGCCGTATGAAATTCAACCGTCGTGTCGGACGCGAAGAATTGACGGGCACGATGACGCTGTCGAATGAAGACATTCTGGCAGTCATCAAAATTTTGGTCGAGTTGCGTAATGGCCGCGGCGAGGTTGATGATATCGACCACCTCGGTAACCGTCGTGTTCGCTGCGTCGGTGAGTTGGCCGAAAACCAATTTCGTGCCGGCTTGGTTCGCGTCGAGCGAGCGGTCAAGGAACGCCTTGGCCAGGCCGAAGCGGATAACTTGATGCCGCATGATCTGATCAACTCGAAACCGATCTCGGCTGCAATTCGCGAGTTTTTCGGCTCATCGCAGTTATCGCAATTCATGGACCAAACCAACCCATTGTCGGAGATCACGCACAAGCGTCGTGTCTCGGCACTTGGCCCGGGCGGTCTGACGCGTGAGCGCGCTGGCTTTGAGGTGCGCGACGTGCACCCGACGCATTACGGCCGCGTGTGTCCGATCGAAACGCCGGAAGGTCCAAACATTGGCCTGATCAACTCGCTCGCTTTGTATGCGCGCTTGAACGAGTATGGCTTTCTTGAAACTCCCTACCGCAAGGTGATCGACGGTAAGGTATCTGATCAAATTGATTATCTGTCCGCGATCGAAGAGGGCCGCTACATCATCGCTCAGGCGAACGCGACGATTGATGCCAAAGGCAAGCTATCCGATGAGTTGGTGTCAGCGCGTGAGGCGGGCGAGACCATTCTCGTGTCGCCGGAGCGTGTTCAGTACATGGACGTGGCGCCAGGCCAGATCGTATCGGTCGCTGCATCTCTGATTCCCTTCCTTGAGCATGATGATGCGAACCGCGCGCTGATGGGCGCCAACATGCAACGTCAGGCTGTGCCTTGCTTGCGCCCGGAGAAGGCGCTGGTCGGTACCGGTGTTGAACGTACGGTTGCGATTGACTCTGGCACGACGGTGCAGGCCCTGCGTGGCGGTGTAGTCGACTATGTCGACGCTGGTCGTATCGTGATTCGCGTTAACGATGACGAGGCGCAAGCCGGTGAAGTCGGTGTTGATATCTACAACCTCATCAAATACACCCGCTCCAACCAGAACACCAATATCAACCAGCGTCCTATCGTTGAAGTCGGTGACCGCGTTACACGCCATGACGTGATTGCCGATGGTGCATCGACCGATCTGGGTGAGTTGGCCCTCGGCCAGAACATGCTGGTCGCTTTCATGCCTTGGAACGGTTACAACTTCGAAGATTCGATCCTGATTTCCGAGAAAGTGGTGGCAGATGATCGCTACACCTCGATCCACATCGAAGAACTCTCGGTTGTTGCGCGCGACACCAAACTCGGACCTGAAGAAATTACGCGTGATATCTCGAATTTGGCCGAGAACCAACTGGCACGCTTGGATGAGTCGGGCATTGTCTACATCGGTGCCGAGGTCGAGGCGGGTGACGTGCTCGTCGGTAAGGTAACGCCGAAGGGTGAAACCCAGCTGACGCCGGAAGAGAAACTGCTGCGTGCGATTTTTGGTGAGAAAGCGTCTGATGTGAAAGACACCTCGCTGCGTGTGCCATCAGGCATGGTCGGTACGGTGATTGACGTGCAGGTATTCACACGCGAAGGCATCCAACGTGACAAGCGTGCGCAGCAGATTATTGACGATGAACTGAAGCGCTACCGCCTTGATCTGAACGATCAGCTGCGTATTGTTGAGGGCGATGCATTTCAGCGTCTGGAAAAAATGCTGATCGGTAAAGTTGCGAATGGCGGCCCTAAGAAGCTCGCTAAAGGCACCAATATCAGCAAGGAATATCTGGACGACGTCGAGAAATATCACTGGTTCGACATTCGTCCTGCCGATGACGATGCGGCCGCGACGCTCGAAGCGATCAAGGAGTCGATTGCAGAGAAGCGCCACCAGTTCGATCTAGATTTCGAAGAGAAGCGCAAGAAGCTCACACAAGGTGATGAGTTGCCACCAGGTGTACAGAAGATGGTGAAGGTCTATCTGGCCGTCAAACGTCGCCTGCAGCCTGGCGACAAGATGGCGGGTCGCCACGGTAACAAAGGTGTGGTTTCGCGCATTGTTCCGGTAGAAGACATGCCTTACATGGCTGACGGCACACCCGCAGACATCGTATTGAATCCGCTTGGCGTACCGTCACGTATGAACGTGGGACAGGTGCTTGAGGTTCACCTTGGCTGGGCTGCGAAAGGTTTGGGCTTGCGTATCGGTGAGATGCTGAAGGCGCAAACCAAGGCGGCAGGGGTGCGTGACTTCTTGAAGAAAATCTACAACGAATCAGGACGCTCAGAAAACCTCGACGGGTTTTCTGATGCCGAAGTCCTCGAGTTGGCCGATAACTTGAAAGAAGGCGTGCCATTTGCGACCCCGGTATTCGATGGCGCGAATGAGGGTGAAATTCATCGCATGCTTGATCTCGCCTACCCGGGCGATATCGCCAAGCAGTTAGGCATGACGCAGTCGAAGAATCAGGTCACGATGTACGACGGCCGTACCGGCGATGCTTTCGAGCGTCCGGTGACGGTTGGCTACATGCATGTACTGAAGCTGCACCACTTGGTCGACGACAAGATGCATGCGCGTTCCACCGGCCCGTACTCGCTGGTCACGCAGCAACCGCTGGGCGGCAAGGCGCAGTTCGGCGGCCAGCGTTTCGGCGAGATGGAAGTGTGGGCGCTCGAGGCGTATGGCGCG
>JBIKUP010000038.1:0-8569 GCA_044347535.1 Burkholderiaceae bacterium | reverse complement strand
CTTTCCCGAGAAGGTCAAGCTGGTCGAAGTCGGCCCGCGTGACGGACTACAAAATGAAAAACAAACGATCCCGGTTGAGGTCAAGCTCGCACTGGTGAATCGTTTGTCCGAAGCAGGTTTTCCGAATATCGAAGCGGCATCATTTGTTTCGCCCAAGTGGGTGCCGCAAATGGCCACATCGACCGAGTTGATGGCGAGCATCCACCGTCGCCCGGGCACACTGTACTCAGCCTTGGTGCCGAACATGAAAGGTTTTGAGGCGGCGCTCGCAGCGCGTGCAGATGAAGTCGTGATTTTCGGTGCAGCTTCGGAAGCGTTCTCGCAAAAGAACATCAACTGTTCTATTGCCGAGTCGATCGAACGCTTTCGCGAGGTTGCTGCTGCTGCCAAGGCAAACAGTTTAAGACTGCGCGGCAGTATCAGCTGCGCACTCGGCTGTCCGTATCAGGGATCAGTTGCCCCCGCAGCAGTGGCTGATGTGGTGCGTCGCATGCGCGATCTTGGTTGCGATGAGATTGATATTGCCGACACGATCGGCGTTGGTACAGCGGTTCAGGTGCAACGCGTATTCGAACAGGTGGCGACCGAATTCCCGCTGGCGCAGTTGGCAGGTCACTTTCATGACACCTACGGACAAGCTTTGGCAAATATTTATGCGGCTTTGAGTATAGGCGTTTCAATTTTTCATGCGTCGGTTACTGGCTTGGGTGGATGTCCCTATGCAAAAGGCGCAACAGGCAATGTGGCGACAGAAGACGTGTTGTATCTTCTCGATGGTTTAGGCATTACTACGGGAGTCGATATCAATGCAGTCGTCGATGCAGGACAATTTATTTCAAACTATCTTGGTCGGCCATCGGCCAGCCGTGCAGGCAATGCCATCGCTGCGCGTCGTTCACCGGAGCACACTGCATGAAAGAGACGCTCAAGCCCGGTATTCGCTTCGAATGGCAGACAACCGTACCATCACGCTCGGTCGTGCCTGCCTTATATGGCGAACATATCGAGTTCGCACGCGACATGCCGGAGGTACTGGCTACCGGTTATATGGTGGGTTTGATGGAGCTTGCTTGCACACGTGCCATTATTCCGCACCTCGACTGGCCAGCCGAGCAGAGCCTCGGCACACATGTCAGCTTTTCGCATCTTGCGGCGACGCCGCCCGGTATGACGCTCACGATACGCGGCGAGCTGATCGCTGTCGAAGGACGGCGGGTACGCTTTCAGGTCGAAGCTTGGGATGGTCACGACAAGATCAGCGAGGGCGAGCATGAGCGCGCGATCGTCATCACAGAAAAATTCAACGCCAAGCTCGAAGAAAAGAAGCGGCGGGCGTAGAACTAAGCCAGTGACAGAGATTCGTCCACCGTTTGATCCGCGCACGCATAGCGGCCCATTGCCTACGCCCTGCATCGGTGTTTGCATGATGCATGAGCAAACGGGGCTGTGTACCGGTTGCTTGCGTACGATTGATGAAATTATCGACTGGGGTCTCGCCTCTGAAGAGCGAAAACGACAAATCTGGATCGCGCTTGAGGCGCGGCGGGCGCAGGGCTAGTTTGTCATGCAGGCTCAATCGGTATATCGGCCACAGATCGACATCACCGGCCCCGCATTTAGCGCGTGGTTCAAGATGTTAGCGACTTTGCTCAGTCTGGCGTTGATCGGCTATGTGCTCAGTTTCCTGTTGCGCTACCCAAGCTTGCCTGACGGCGCCCAACTGTTTTTGTTCGGAGCGATCGCAGTCGTGTTGCTCTGCTGGCGCGATTTTTTGCGCGCAACGCTAACCATTAACGCATCCGGAATTCAGCAGACCGGTTGGCTGGTGCAGCAAGTAAATTGGGACGATGTGCGTGGTGCAAAGTTGATTGGCCTTTCGCGTCTAGGCTGGCTGATGCCACCCCGACTAGCGGTGCGGACGGGCACCGGTTTTCATACATTTAACTGTGGCTCGCTGGAGTTGTTTAGCGAGTTGCAGCGTATTTCACTCGCTTACCAATTAAAGTCATGAAACTGCCGCCTTCAATGGTTATCCTGGAGCGTGGCTGGCTCTCATCGAATAATGTGCTGTTTGCAGGCAAGCATCGTACCGTCATCGTCGACACGGGATACTGCGCTCATGAGCAGCAAACTTTGGCACTGGTGCAGCATGTGCTGAAAGATCGCCCTTTAGACGCGATCTATAACACCCATTTGCACTCCGATCACTGCGGTGGTAACCATATCTTGCAGCAGCACTACCCGGCGTTGCGCACCTATGTGCCTGTTGCGGAGTTTGCCAGGGTTAACAATTGGTCTCGCATGACACCGACATTCAGCGCAACGGGTCAGCGCTGTGAGGAATTTCGCGCGCATGCGGCAGTCCATCCCGAAGATCTAATTGATTTGGGAGATTTGGAATGGAAGGCGCTGTATGCGCCCGGCCATCATCCGCACTCATACATTCTGTTTAATCAGCAGCACGGCATCTTGATTTCAGCCGATGCTTTGTGGGAGAAAGGTTTTGGCGTGGTGTTTCCCGCGCTTGACGGTTACGGTGGGTTCAAGGAAGTGCGCGCAACGCTGGATATGATTGACGATCTAGCGCCAGCCATCGTGATTCCCGGACATGGTCGACCGTTTACTGATGTAAAGGCAGCGCTACGCGAGGCTTACTCACGCATCGCTTATCTGGAAGAAGATCCTAAGCGCAACGCACAGCACGGTATTAAGGTACTGCTAAAGTTTTTACTGATGGAGCGCCAGCGTATCAAATTGGTCGAAGTTCCTGAGTTGCTCTCCAAGGTGCCACTCGTCACGGCAGCTAACCGCAACTACATGAACTACGGCACTATTCATCTCGCGCATTGGGTCATCACCCAGTTACGCCGAGCTGGCGCTGCTGCCGTCGATAATGAGTTCTTGGTAGATAGCGAACCAAATCGCTGATGCAGGCCCGGTGGTTAGCCAAGTGAACCTGGCAAACCCGCCCAAGCTACTCTGCAAACACTGATACGCGATTCACAAAATACTCGGTATCGCCAAAGCAGCTGCTCGGTAAACCTTTGTGTTGATCGTAGCCGAGCACCACTTTGCGGCCAGCGTTACGCTCCAGCTCATCGACGATGCTTTCGTCACGCACCGAGAATTCAAATTTCTCCGGAATCGCGCCTGGCATGCTGGTGAGGAGCAGCTCGCCCTCCCATGTTTTGCAAACCCAGCCTTTACGTGAGAATTTTTGCAGCAGTCCTGCGCGCTCACCCGATGAATAGGACCAGTTGAGTGCCAGCCATACATATGCAGTAAAGCCAAGTAAGGCGACCAGTATCAGGCTGAGCAAAATCGTGAGAGGCTTTTTCATAGACTAAGCAGGCGATAAGTTAGACGCGTGCCGCTTAACGCGGGAAGTTGCTTGCCATCACACGCTGGCGCGCAGCAGTGTACTCGTGCTTGAGTCGCGCGACGACATCGGCGACAGCGGGTACATCCTCCATCAAGCCAACCCCTTGGCCAGCTCCCCAAATATCGCGCCACGCTTTCGCACCGCTCGCGCTTGAGAAGTTCATAGCTGTTTTGTCGGCTTCCGGAAGATTGTCGGGATCAAGACCAGCATTGACGATGGATTTTTTCAAATAGTTGCCGTGCACACCAGTGAATAAATTGGTGTACACAACATCTGCGGCTGTCGACTCAACGATCGCTTGGCGATAGCTTTCGCTGGTGTTGGCCTCTTGCGTTGCAAGCCAGCGCGAGCCGATATAAGCGAAGTCGGCGCCCATCGATTGCGCCGCCAAGATCGCATCGCCGCTGGCAATGGAACCGGAGAGTGCGATCGGGCCATCGAAAAATTTCCGCACCTCGCCCACCAGTGCAAACGGCGATAGACCGCCGGCATGACCACCGGCGCCAGAGGCCACCAAAATCAAGCCATCAACGCCTGCCTCCAGCGCCTTATGGGCGTGACGGATCGAAATGATGTCGTGCAGCACAATGCCGCCATACGAATGAATCGCATCCAGCATTTCTTTGGGCGGCGCCCGCAGTGACGAGATGATGATTGGCACCCGGTGCTTGACGCAGACTTCAACATCATGCGCGAGTCGGTCGTTTGACTGATGCACGATCTGATTCACTGCAATCGGCCCGATCACCGCTTCGGGATGAGTGGCACGATGATCCGCCAGCGCCTGTTCGATTTGCTGTAACCATTGCTCGAGCATTTCTGCGGGCCGCGCATTCAGTGCCGGAAACGAACCGACAATACCAGCCTTGCACTGCGCAATTACAAGCGCGGGGCAGCTGGCGATAAACAAGGGCGCGCCAATCACTGGCAAACTTAGATGCTGCAGGGCGGCGGGCAAGGCCATACGGTGTCTCCAACATGGGGTTGTTTGCCCGATTATAGGTCACCGTGTTTTTTAACTGACCGACTGCCCAGTACGTCTAGCCAGCGCATGAACTGCGCCATCCGCAAGGCCAACTCGGTCGGCGATTCCGGTTCTGGCAGGCCTAGCGTGAAATGCTCGAATAGTGAGCGTGTATCGTCATCCATCGCGTGCTGTGACGCATGCCAGACCGTCGCGCGGCAGCCAGTGGCGGGCATGCCGGGTTCGGTGCCGATGAAACGGTAGGGTAATTTCTTGCGTTGCCATTCTTCGCGGGTCTGTTCGGCTGCTTGCTGCAGCTTCAGCCGGTGGGCGGGTACCGTCAGATGCCATGCATGAGCGGCCGGATACATGTCGTCGTTTTCATGTGGGCTAAGCCATCGGATATCCCACTCGTTGACCGTACATTGCGTGGGCTCCAGCCGCAAGCCCGAACGCATGAAACGCTTGCCGGCTTCGACGCCCTTGCGCGACTTATCCGGTACGACCGAGAGCACCGGTGAGATCCAAGCGTGCCCGAGCGTTGCGCCGACGGTCGGGAAGATCTGCATCGTGCCGAAGCTGCTGCGCCGGGCCAGTACCTCGGCCGCCCGGATAGAGATCGCACTGCCAGTCACGCTCGGCGGTCGTGACAGCACCTGTTCTATCTCTTGCTGCACCAGTGCGCGCTGCCCAGCGGATAGCGTCATCAGGTCGGCCATTGGTCCTAATAGCTTGTGCACCAGCAGCATCTCGAGCAAGTCGCGCAAGAGGCTGGCGGCGAGCGCGCTGTTCTTCGTTTCGGTCAGCACCTCTAGTACACGAGAATCAACCATCAGCTGACCTGCCTGCCAGATCACACTGCTGGCAGGCGGCAGCGTATGAGTGGCCACCGCCCTTTCGGTTTTCACTGATGTGCCCGTCGCACGTGCGAGCTCGTTCGCTGCGTCGGCCAGCCCGGCCAGTGTGATGCCGCCGCGCGCATGCTGGCTGGACAGCGCTGCCAGTACGTCACGGGTCTGCTGCACCTGTGTCGGTGTAAGCCGATATTCGGGGGGAAGTGTGGCCTCGATACCAGAAGCGGTGTCTATTGCTTCATCGATTGCATAGTGCAGATCTTTCGTGAACATCAACGTGCGTTGCCTACAGTGCGGCGGACCGTTCGCGAAGCCATGCTCAATCATCATGAAATCATCGATGACTGATTCGATGACGACATGATCGAAGCGACTAGCCTTCAGTAGTTGCTGCAACTGACCAAGCTCGCTGGCAGTCAGTTCGGATAGATGCATCTGCAGCCGCTTCTGAAAGCAATCTAGGCTATCGGCATCATCCGGCAATCCGGGGCAGATCGAATTAAGCATCGCCTCCATTGTTTGCATCAATAACTCCGGCGGCTTATGCAGGCCGAGCGGTTCATTATTCAGACTGGCATGCATCAGATGTCGTAGCGTCTGCGAGGTCTGCCATGCAGCGTCGAAATAATAGGTAGCTTTCGCATGCCACGGTGCGGCGCCTGCAGGTCGCGGCGACGAGCGCATTCTTGGCGCGCGCGCGATTCCCTGGCGCGGTTGCGCTGTCTGAGCGCGTATCAAGATGGAAGAGTGGGGTTTAACCAATCCGAGCATGGCATCTCCTCAGGTTTCAGAGCGCTTGTATTCACGAGTGCCGATGGCCAAGACCGAGCCATCGGCGGCATGGGCAAGTCTTCAGTGACCGGCGTTGGCTGCAATGGATGGCAGCCAGCTCATGAATTGGTTCATCCGCACGGCAAGCTCGGTCGGAGATTCTGGATCGGCCAGTCCGGCATTGAAGTAGGCGAATAGCGCGCGCGCATCATCATCCATGCCTTTTTCAATTGCCAGCAATACGCTTGCACGGCAACCAGTGCTGCGCATGCTTGGCGTGCTGCCTGTAAAGCGATAAGGCTTAGCTTGCGCTTTCCATTCGCTGGCCACCTCGGTGGCGGCTTGTTCAAGGCGTTCGCGGTCGACGGGCACCGTGATCTGCCAGGCGTGCTCGTCCGCGAAGAGCTTTGCGTTTTCATTCGCGTTTAGCCATCGGATCGGCCATTGCATCACATGGCAGTCATCCGGCTCCAGTTGGAAGCCCGGATGCATGAAGCGTGTGCCTATGCCAAGCGGGGGCTTGGCCTTGTCCGGCACCACCGACAGCGATGAGCCGATCCACGCGTGGCCGAGCGCGACGCCGATGGTCGGCAGAACTTGCACCTTGCCCATCATGCCGGTATTGGCGAGCACGCGCGCCGCAGACTGTTGCAGCAGCGCTCCGGGAGCCGCTGGCGGCGCAGACAGGATCTCGTTCATCGCCTTCTGTAGCCGAGTACGATCGGCAGAGCACAGTCGCGACGGGTGTGCGTTGTCGCCAAACATTTTGCGCGCGATAAGTAGCTCGATTAGATCGCGCAGCACTTCGGTAAACAGCTTGCCATCCGTGTCATCACTCAATACGCGGAAGGCCTTCAGATCGATAAGTAGTGATTCGTCTTTCCAGTCCAGCATGCTGCCGCGTTGCGTGAGTTTGGCGGAGCACCCGACACGTGGCGCCGGCGAAAGGCCGATCGCCTCAGACAGCTGCTGCGCAATCGCCACGAGATCCGTCATTGATTGCTCGCCGACGGGCCAGCTTAATGCGGCGTCTAGCAGGCACTGACGCGCGGCGCGCGCTTCGGCAGCACTGGGTGGTTTGCCTACCAGAGGGCGGCGCGCGATTGAGGCGGCGTGTTCGACCGCATCATCGAGCAGGTGATGCCAATCGGCCGGTAGTGTCGCGACATCTTGCAGCCCGCCGCTGATGAAGCCGAACTCGTCATAGATGTCATGCTGCATGGCCGCCCGGTCAGTGACGCTGTCGTACCCGGCCGATTTCAGCGCGCTTGCCAGCGCCTTCAGTTCTTCCGGTTCCAATCCGGACAGGTGCATGTTCAGCAGCAACTCGAAGTAGGCCTGACTTTCGCTGTCCATGTGGCCCTGCGGGCAAGTGGCTGCCACCAGCGTATTGACCGAATTGATCATCAACTTCTGATCGGATGTACCGAGTACCTGACCGGGTTGCTGATGCGCGTTCAGCACGGTACGCAGCGTCAGCGCTGAATGTGACGAAGCGTCAAAATAGTAGGTTGCGACCGAGGGCTGCGGCCACTTATTTGCGCCATTCCTTGCGGGACGTTGGCTTAGCGTCGGTTGGCGAGCTGAACGGTTGCACGAAGGTCGCGCATGCGTGACGGTATATGACCTGCCTGAAGAGCGAGCGGTTAATCCAAGCATGGTAAGTCTCCCTGTGTTGTTGGTCGAACGTTTCATCGTTATCGATGAACCGGATGCGGATACTGCACCCGGATGTTCAAGGGAGATCATTTGTGCGATTGACGCTAGTCAATCGTCAGTAAAACTTGGGGCGATTATTGGATTCAAGCGGGCGTTGACTTAAATCGCCGGCAGAGAATGCGCTATTGATAGCTGCGAGCGTCCTCGATCACTTTGCCATCATTTGGCAAGCTGCCAATCGCTTGCAGCTTCACATTGCCGCGCAGTTTGGTCACGTCACGGATCGACGCAATGATGGCCTCGACTTCTGACAGTGCTGTATCCGGATGATCAACCTCACAGTGCAGCGTCATCTCGTCGTTCGCCATCTCGCCGGAGACGACGAGCCGCGCCTTCTTGATCACAGGATGGCGTTTCGCGATGTCTGCCACCTGCGACGGATGCACGAACATCGCGCGCACTTTGGTGGTCTGATCGGCGCGCCCCATCCAACCTTTGATGCGGGTGTTGGTGCGTCCGCAAGGAGAGGTGCCTGACAGAACAGCAGACATATCGCCGGTAGCGAAGCGAATCAGCGGGTAATCCGGATTGAACGAGGTAATCACAATCTCGCCGACCTCGCCATCCGCTACTGGATCACCCGTACCCGGGCGCACGATCTCGAGCAGTAGTGTCTCATCGAGCAGCATGCCCGGATTGAGTTTGCCGTCAGTCAGCGTTTCATAGGCGATGTTACCGATGTCTGCCGAGCCATAGGTTTGCAGCACGAAGGGCACGCCGTTTTCATTCAGCCATTGCCGCAACGAAGGCGGTAGTGCTTCAGCGCCCACCAAGGCCATTTTTACGGATGAGATATCGGCGCCCATCTCTTGCGCTTTTTCGATGATGATCTTCAGGAACGACGGTGTGCCAACGTAAACCTTGGGCTTGAGTAGTTCC
>JBIKUP010000232.1:0-3513 GCA_044347535.1 Burkholderiaceae bacterium | reverse complement strand
CGTAAGAAACTCTCTGCCGAATTAGGCTTCCTGGTGCAGCCGGTGCGTATTCGTGACGCGCTGAATCTGGATCCGGACGTGTATCACATCGTCTTGAACGGCGTGATGCGCGGCAAAGGCGATATCAAAGCCGGCAGCGAATTGGCGATCAACCCGGGCAAGGTTTACGGCCAACTCGAAGGCATTCCGACCAAAGAGCCTGCATTCGGGCTGGACGCTGTGTGGATTGACCCGTCACAGCGCGACTACGCGCGTACGCTGGGTTACACCGTGGTGGATCCGGCGACTGCGATTGCGACCCATTTGAATAAAATCTTGCGCGAAAACGCTTCCGAGCTGCTGTCGCATGACGAGACCCAGCAGCTGCTCGACAAGCTGGCACAGAAATCACCCAAGCTGGTGGAAGACCTGGTGCCCGGCAAGATGGCACTCGGCGTGATTACCCGCACCTTGCAACATCTATTAAGTGAGGGCATCCCGATCCGTGACATGCGCACCATCATTGAGACGCTGTCCGAGGCTGCCGCGAAAACGCAAGACCCCGAGCAGTTGAGCGCGAGCGTGCGCCCGAAACTGGGTCGCATGATTGTGCAAGACCTGATCGACGCCAAAGACAACCTGCCGGTGATGACACTGGCACCCGACCTCGAGCAATTACTGCACAACGTACTGACGAACGGTGCGCCCGGGCAAAGCGTCGTGATCGAGCCCGGCCTTGCCGAGAGCTTGTTCAGTGCGCTGCGCCAAGCCGCGACTTCGGTCGAAGACCAGGGCAATCCGGCCGTACTGGTCGTCGCACCGTCGATCCGCCCGTGGTTATCCAAAATGGTTCGGCACCGCATCCCTGAGATGACGGTGCTGTCGTATACCGAGATCCCCGACGACCAGGCCGTCAAGGTGATCTTTACGGTTGAAGCTCAGAATAAAGCCTGATCAGGACAGTCATCATGGAACTGAAACGCATCCTTGCCAAAGACCTGCGCAGAGCGACGGAAAAAGCCGTCAAACTGTACGGTGAAGACGTGCTCGTGATCTCCAACGCGAAGGTCAATGGCCAGCACGAAGTCATCGTGGCGGTCGACTTTGGCGCCGAACCAGCGCATGAGGACAGCCCTTGGCTACAAGCTAACCGAAGCACCGACAACGGTGATAGCAAGCTGTTCCAGACCGCATTGCGTGAGAGTGTGCGTGAGCAGAAAGAACTGTCTGGCGATATCGAAGACGATGTCACTTATGACAGCATGCTGCGACAACGATCGCAGTCAGAGTCATCCAAAGGCACACCTGATCACCGCGCCGCTGATCATCGCGATTACATTCGTGGCCGTGAAATCGTTGACCTCGTACGCGACGAACTAGCTGCGATGCGAAAAGAATTCAAGATGGCGCAGCGTGTCGTCGCTTGGCAAACAGAATCACCCTCGCACAGCGCGGTCAAGCCCTTAGTCGGCGCATTGGCCGAGGCAAGTATTCCGGTCTCACTGCGTACCCTGCTGGTGGATCATGTAAGCGCGATGGAAGATCTGGCACAGGCGAAGCAATCACTGCATGCACACCTGTCGAAAAGCATGGGCGAGCACTGGGCCAAGCTGCCGCAGCGCGGCGTACATGCCATCACCGGGCCTGCCGGTGCAGGCAAGACCATGATGGTGGCGCGTCTTGCACGCACTGCCGCTGAACGTAAAGGTCCGGAATCAGTGGCAGTGATCTCGTACGCTGATCAACGTGCCGGTGCCTGGAGCCAAATTCAAATGCTGTGCGCACAAGCGGGTGTGGATTGCCTGCGTGCGAACGACCCGGAAACTTTAAAAGTTCTGCTCGGCGAATTAGGCCAGCGCCACTTGGTGCTGATCGATACCCCGGGTGTGGAAGTGTTCATGCGTATTGAACAGATTCGTTCCTGCTCGTCGGACATCGCCTGTCATTTATTGCTACCTGCTGACGCAGCTGGCACCACCGTGCGCAAGTATCTGGTGGATGCGCCCAACCCATGGAACAGCCTGATGGCCTCGCGCCTGGATGAAGCGACACAACCATGGGCGCTGATCCAAGTGCTGTGCGACAAGCCAGTACCGTTATCAGCCGCATCGCACTCCCCGCTTGCGACCGAAGGCTGCACCGTACTCACGGCCAATGAACTGGTCACACTGGCGATCCGAGGTCTCTCTGTTGAGATGCCCCTGGTGGCCGACGAATTAGTCGATGACCCAAGCATTGAAATAACCGATCCATCTGTTATGACTGCCGCGCAAGCGCTGGTCGCACGTCTTGAAAAGAGCGCTCATGCAAGCTAGGCAAGCACAAACCAAGCGCCGCACCGAGGTGATCGGCATCGCCAGTGGCAAAGGCGGTGTCGGCAAGACCACCTTGTCATCGAATCTCGCGGTGGCTTTGTCAATGATGGGCAAGCAGGTCATGCTGCTGGATGCGGATTTGGGGCTGGCGAATGCGCAGATCGCGCTTGGCTGCCAGACGCAGTACAACTTATCGCATGTAATCGCCGGTGAAAAATCACTGAAAGAAGTGATTGTCACTTCACGCCAAGGCGTCAAACTGGTACCCGGCGCTTCGGGTGTGCATCAGATGGCGGCGATCTCGGCACCGGTGACTGCCGGCATCGTGCAAGCCTTCTCGGAGCTGGATGATGAGATCGACTATCTGATCGTCGACACCGCTGCGGGTATTGCGCCGTCGGTACTGGCTTTCATGGAAGCCTGCCAGCGTCGCTTTATTGTCGTGAAAGACGAGCCCTCGTCGATTGCGGATGCCTACGGCATCATCAAGGTGATGACCCGTGATCTCGAGTTGGAGGAGATCTATCTCATTCCGAATATGGTCGAAAGCCAAGCCGCTGGCGCACAGCTGTACCGCCGCGTGAATGAGGTCTGCGATCGTTTCCTTGGCAAGACACTGCAGTATCTGACATCTATTGAAACCGACGAGCTAGTTTTGTCGGCCTTGAAGAAGTACCAGTCCGTGATGGAGTTTGCACCCGGCAGTGCCGGTGCGCGAGACTTCCGCCGATTGGCCGATGCAATCACCAACCTCCCTGAGATCAGCCACCTGTCTGGTGGTCTGCAATTCTTCATGGAGCGACTGGTGAAGCAAAACTCTGGAGGCTGAGCTATGCCACCGTCAATCCGGCTGTACGAAGAAACCTGTGACCGCGGCGAAGCGCTGATTTTGGAGCACCTCGGCATGGTCAAGCGCATCGCGGTCCATCTCAAAGCGCGCATCCCGCCGTTCATGGAAGTGGACGAACTGGTGCAAGTGGGCATGATCGGCTTAATCGAGGCGGCACGATCGTTTGATACCGGTAAAGGTGTCGCTTTCGAGAGCTATGCACATACGCGAATTCGCGGTGCCATGATCGATGAGGTACGCAGACTCTCTTTCCTGCCCCGCTCTGCAGTCGCGTTCAACAAATCCCAGAATAGCGCCAGTCAGGCGCTTGCATCGGAACTCGGGCGCGCACCAACACAAGCAGAGCTGGCCGCGTTTTTGGGGGTGGAA
>JBIKUP010000265.1:0-3218 GCA_044347535.1 Burkholderiaceae bacterium | reverse complement strand
TGACGTGGCGGGATTTTTTTTGCCCGTGCAGATCGCGCCTGATGCATCGATTTCTGCCGTGATTTCTGCCGCGCTTGCGGCAAAACCGGTCGCCGGGTCAGGCTGACACGTTTCTTGCATAAAGGCCCACAGGACCGATTTTTGCAAGGAAGCGAAGCACTATGACCTCTGTACACCATTCAGCCAGTCAGGCCACCAGTTCGGTAAAAGCCCTTGATAAATCAAGGACTTCCGGGAAAGCGGGCGCAAACCCTGCGGAAGGCTCAGACGAATTCTCCAACCTGTTTGGCGCCATGATGGAGGGCATGCCGGGGCAAAATCTTGCCGCCCCGGCGGTCGAGACTGGCCAGAGCACTTCCCCGGCAGCCGGCCTGGCCTCGGAGATTCTTGGCCCAACGGTGCATATCATCACCAGCACCGAGCCCGTGATCAGCGACGACAGCTTGATGGCCTTCGCCCGCTCTCAGGGCTTGGATGAAGACGCCCTGGCCATGATTTTTGGTCGACACGCTACGCCGGAGTTGCAAACCCTGACTGCCAAGTCGCCAGAGTTGCCAGCCCTGACTGCCACAACGTCGGCAATGGACCCAGCGGTCGAAACAGGTGATAGAACCGGTCTAAGCGCTAATGATTTGCTGGCGGCTGCTGTGTTTAGCGGCAAACAGGCCGCGTCTGCGCAAAACCCAGTAGGGCCTGCCATCGACCCGGCAAAAGACACCACCTTATTGGCCGCACAGACGGCGGCTATGGAAGGTGAATCACTCGACCTCGGACCTGACGCGCGCCTCAGCTGGCGGATTGGCGAAGCCAATGCCATGGGCGCATCAAACCAGACTCCGGCAGCCAGCACCCTTGCGTCCGGCCTGTTTGGCCTGAACGGGATACGCGCCATGCCCGCCCCTGGCGAGATGGCGAAGCTAGCAGCCACCGATCAAGCGACACACCCGGAGGCAGCTAACCAATCGCTCGCGGCCAGCCTGATCCTGGGTGCCGCCGAGGCCAGCCAATTCGCACGCCGTCTGCAGATGAAACAAGTCAGCCAGCGTAGCGAGCGATTCGGCGAACTGCTGACGAACAGCAATCCAACGCCCGGGACCGCGACCACCCAATCCACCCCCAGCGAGATCGTGACCGAAGTACTGACGCTGGATACTGGCCTAAATGACAACGAGTTGCAGCAACTGATGCAGCAACGCCAACCGGAGGGCCGTCAGCCCACCGGAAACCCGCTCCCCAACCCGACCGCTGCCGAGCAAGCTGCCCGGAGCGACCTAGACCTCCGCGCTGAGCAATATGACAAGCTGTCGCAGCGACTGGCCGAAGCGCTGGGGCAGCGACTTTCTGCTCAGATCGCCCGCGGTGACTGGAAGGTTGAAATGGCCTTGCGGCCGAAAGACCTGGGCAACATTGACATACAACTCCATATGAACCGCGGCGAACTACAGGCCAGCTTCAGCGCCAGCCACATGGCTACCCGCGACCTGATTGCGGAGGGTCTGCCCAAGCTGAGAGAGGTACTGGCTCAGCTTGGCATGGAGGTTGCTTCTGTTGATGTTAACGTAAGGCAAGAGTCGCAACATGGCGGAAATTCGACACCTGGCAAGCAGTCTTCAGGTGTCGCCGGGGTCGGTTCCCGACGATCGGCAGCTGAAAGCCCAGCCCCAAGCACCTTGCCTCCTGCACGCAGCACCGCTGGCTCGAGTGACGGGTTGGATGTGTTGGTGTGATAGACCTGAACAAGACGTTTTAGATAGTTGGAGGATGTGATGGCTGAAGAAGCTGCAGCAGCACCAGAAGAACAAGCGGAAGGCGCGCCCTCGAAGAAAAAGGCGATCATCAAGATCGTCCTGATGGTGGTGGCCGTGTTGTTCATCATCGGTGCCTCCGTCGGCGGTACCCTGCTCGCCACTGGTTTCTTCTCGAAGAAGGAACAGGCGAAAGAAGCAGTGGACGCTCAACTCGAAAAGCTCGATGGTGAGCACGGTGGTGGCGATGGCCACGGCGACGCTAAAGGCGGCGACGGCCATGGCGATGCCAAGGGTGGTGACGGTCATGCCGCACCAGCCAAGCCAGGTGCAGAAGCACCGGCCAAGGAATTGGTCTCGCCTGATGCGGATAACCAGCGCTGGAAGTTCAACTACTACTCGCTGGAAAAGCCGATGCTGTCGAACCTGTCCGGTTCGCGCAAGGTGATGCAAGTCACGCTGACCATCATGACCCACTACGATGACCGTGTGATCAAGAACGTGAAGACGCATGAACTCGCTCTGCGAGCCGGCATTCTCGATCTGATGCGTACCAAGACGGAAGCTGATCTGAAGGATCCGGATTTCCGTAAGCAACTGGCTGAAGAAATTCGTGTCGTGATCAACTCGCTGCTCGAGAAATATGAAGGCTTCGGTGGTATCGAAGAAGTCATGTTCAGCGAATTCGTGGTGCAGTAAGCCACAGGCCTTTTAGTTAAAGACTGACATCATGGCTGAGACGAGCAATCTGCTGTCACCGGAAGAACTGGCCGCTTTGGCCGAGGGCGTTGACGACGGCACTATCGAGGTTGATACCGGCTTCAACCTCACGACTCGGGTCAAGAAGCATGACCTGGCGAGTGAGGACAGCACGCTCGGCGTCAATACCTCTTCGATCGAGATGATCAACGAGCGTTTCGTGCGCTTGTTCCGCCTCGGTCTGATGGAGGTACTGCGCACCAGCCCACGTATCAACCCGTCGCGCGCACAAATCGTTCGCTTCGGTGACTATCTGAAAGACTTGCGTCCGCCACTCGCGGTCAACACGATTCGTATCAACCCACTGCGCGGTTTCTCGCTGGTGACGATCGAACCGACGCTGGTTTTTTCTGCACTCGACAATTTCTTTGGTGGTACTGGATCCGGCATGCCGGGCAGCCCACGCCGCCGCGCTACCGATAAAGAAGGCGAACCGCTGCCCGCGAACTGGCTGCCGCCAACGCGTATGTTCACGCCGACTGAGTCGCGTATCGTCAAGATCATCCTTGAGGTGTTCTTCCGCTCATTAAGAGAGGCATGGGCACCACTGCTATCGGTCGACTTTGATCATGTCGGCTCGGAGATCAACCCACAATTTGCACAGATCGCTGATGAAAACGATCTGGTGATCATGTCACGCTTCGAAACCGAGAGCGCTGGTGGCGTGAAAGGTTTTGTGGATCTGGTTTATCCGTATGCATCGCTGAAGCCGCT
>JBIKUP010000037.1:0-8682 GCA_044347535.1 Burkholderiaceae bacterium | reverse complement strand
TCGCCATCCGCAAGATATGGCGCTGCTGGAACGTGTTTCCAAAGTAGCGGCTGCGGCTCATGCGCCTTTCATCTCGGCAGCTGCACCTGCATTGTTCGACATGAAGCGCTTTACCGAGCTCGGTGGCCCGCGTGATCTATCGAAGATTTTTGAGAGCGCAGAGCTAGCGACTTGGAAAGCCTTCCGCGAAGGTGAAGACTCGCGCTATGTAGCGCTGACCTTGCCACGCTATTTGGCGCGTCTACCCTACGGTAACAAGACCAAGCCAATCGAGCAGTTCGCATTTGAAGAAGACGTCGATGGTAAAGATCACGATAAGTACCTGTGGTCGAACAGTGCCTATCAATTAGGCCTGCGGATTACTGATGCATTTGCCAAATTCGGCTGGACCACTGCGATTCGTGGTGTTGAAGGCGGCGGTAAGGTTGAAGGCATGACCGCGCACACTTACCAAACTGACGAAGGTGATATCGCACTGAAATGCCCAACCGAGGTGCTGATCACTGACCGCCGCGAAAAAGAACTCAACGACCTCGGTTTCATTGGCGTCGTTAACGCTAAAGGGGCGACTTACGCTGCTTTCTTCGGCGGGCAAACTGTCAACAAACCCAAGGTCTATAACAAAGATTTGGCAAATGCGAATGCCAACCTTTCGGCACGCTTACCCTACATGCTCGCGGCTTCACGCTTTGCGCATTACGTGAAAGTGATTGCGCGTGACAAGGTTGGTAGCTTCCAGACCCGCGATACCTTGCAGGGTTATCTGAACACCTGGATTGCCGACTATGTCTGTCTGAGCGAGTCCGCACCGCAAGAGACCAAGGCGCGTCTGCCATTGGCCAGTGCTCGGGTAGATGTGAGCGAGATTCCGGGGCGTCCTGGTGCTTACTCGGCGGTAGTGTTTGTACGGCCGCATTTCCAGATGGAAGAGTTGACTGCCTCGATCCGCATGGTGGCAGAGTTACCCGCGCCAGCAGCGTGATCGCTAGCGCGCTTGATTCTCGCCGACCCATCATGATCGCGACCCATTTTTAGGATGAACCACCATGGATAATTGCAATATTCTGCTACAGATCGACGGTGTCAAAGGCAGCAGCACCTTGGCTGATTATGCTGAACAGATCGAGTGCTACTCCTGGACCTTCGACGTCGTGCAGCCCAGCAGTAACACCAAGTCCGGTACCGAACGTACGGCGGCTAACCCGATGTTCTCCGACATCAAGCTCACCAAAGAAACTGATGTCTCATCGACAGAATTATTGCGATTATGCGCAACCGCCAAAGAGGTCGATAAAGTAACCATCACCATGCTGCGCAAGGCGAACGAAGAGAACGCGCCCCTGCTCAAGGTCGAGCTTGAGAAAGTCATCATCAGTCATTACAGCATCGCCAGCGCGCATGAGCCGGATCCGCTTGAAACCGGGGTGGAGGGTGCGCGGCGGCCACTAGAAACAATTTCGCTGAATTTTGTGAAGATCAAGATGGAATACAACCATCAGGCGAACGACGGTAGCATCGCTGGCAAGACCGATTTCGGCTACGACCTGTCGACTAATAAGAAAGCGTGATCCCTTGTTACCGGCGATACGCCAAGATAGAGGTGAAGCTCGATGTCATTCCTGTTTCCGGGTGGGCCGATCCCGCTGTTCGACAAGCTCGACCAGCGCTCTGCGACGCCCGGGCATGAAGCAGGCCAAGGTCTGTCGGCCGAAGGCGTCGAGGCCTCTGTTGAGCGTGAGCTGCACCGCTTACTGAACTCGCGCTCTCGTATCAGCCTGTCCGGGTTCACCGAGGCAAACCTCACCGTATGCGACTACGGAGTTCCGGATTACACCGCGCTATCCGCTCGCAGCGATACCGATCGTAGTCAGATCGCCACTGCAATCGAATATGCGATTCGGTGTTTTGAACCGCGGCTTATCAACACTACGGTGACACCGCTGGGTGCTGCTAACGGCATCACGATCGCACTATTTCAGATTGATGCCGATCTACCAATCGCCAATACCGTACGCCGCGTGCGTTTTACGCTCGCTGGTGAAACACCACTAGTAGCCCATAGCTCCTCGGCCATAGCGGAGGTCATCGCATGAATTCACGCGCGAGTGACAACGAACTGCTGGATTACTACCTACGCGAGCTGGATTGGTTGCGCACGCAAGGACGTGATTTCGCGCGGCGTTACCCCAAAGTCGGCGCACGTCTTGATCTGCACGGTGGTGAGTCGCATGATCCCCATACCGAGCGACTGATTGAATCAGTTGCATTTCTGGCGGCGCGGGTACGACGCGATATCGACTCAGATTTTCCACAGGTGGCTAGCGCACTGCTGGAAAACCTCTACCCTTCGCTACTGGCTCCACTGCCCTCCATGACGGTGGTGCAGATGTCGCTCGGCGTAGCGCAAGGCAAAGTTACTGCCGGGCTAGGTGTGCCGCGTCACACGGCCTTAGTCGCTAACGCCGATAGCGGCGAAGAGGTACGCTTTCGTACCGCGTGGGATAGCACACTATGGCCGCTGCACATCGCCGATGCCAAAGTCGATGATGAGGGCCATATCGCTCTGCTGATCAAGGCGGATGATGGCACCTCGCTCGATGATATAGAGCTCGACACCCTACGCATTCATCTCGCCGGTGATGCAGCGACCGTGGCGACGCTGTATGAATGCATGGCGGTACGCTTAAAGGGTATGCATGTCGCGAACGCGTCTGGCACGACGATCGCACGCTTGGCACCCAAGCAGTGTCGGCGCATTGGTTTTGATGCTGAACATGCGGTACTACCGCAAGCGCCGGGTGCTCATCCGGCGTATGGCTTGCTGCAAGAATATTTCGCATTTCCGGCGAAGTTTCATTTCTTCGATATTCACGGCTTACGTACCCTCAAGCTCAGCGGTCAGCAATTCAGCTTAAAACTAGATGTCGGCGCCGCATCGCGCAAGCTGCGCGCGCTAAGTGCGGATAACTTCCGGCTAGGCTGCACGGTTGCAGTCAATCTTTTCCCACGTACCTCGGAGCCTATCCAGATCGATCACACCCAGCATGAGGTGATGCTAGTAGGTGATCGTGCGCGCGAAGCCTCGACCGAAATTCACTCCATCCAGCAGGTCACGGCTTCCGAGCCCGGCTCCGATCAACCGCTGCAGCTGCGCCATATCGCTGCCATGCAAAGTGGCGAAGCCATTGATGATGTGTTCTGGGTAGCGCGACGGGAGCGCAGCCTGCGGGGTGACATTACTGGTACCGATTTGTACCTTTCGTTTGTCGATCGACGGCAAGAGCGACGAGCGCCCTCAGCCATTGTGTATGCCAACACCTTATGCACCAACCGAGGATTAGCCGAGCAAATCACACCACAAACCTTGATGATTGGCGAAGGTGTTTCAAGTGGTCTGCAAATTCGATGTGTCAGTGAACCCTCGCGTCAGCGGATGCCGCCGATCGGTAGCGATACCTTGTGGCGGCTGATATCGCTGCTCAACCTGCAGCATCAGTCCTTGATTAACGCTGAACAAGGTCGTGATCACCTGCGAGAATTGCTCTCTTTGTTTAGCTCTGAGCAGCAGCGCGATCTTGAGCAGATTCGCGGTATTCAGCGACTCAGCGCGCGTGCAGTGACGCGGCAGATCGGTCACGAGGCTTGGCGTGGTGTCTGCCGTGGCACAGGAGTGCGGCTGGAGATTGATCCGGATGCGTTTGTCGGTAGCTCGTCGGTGTTGTTCTCTGCCGTGTTAGCGCATTTCTTTGCGCTGTACACCACCGTCAATTCCTTCGTCGAGCTGGGTATTTGGCGCGGTGATGAATGTCTGGTGCAATGGCCGCCTATGAGTGGCTCACAGGAGTTGCTCTAGATGAGCGCGCGTGACGCTGACACTCAGCTGATCCCTGCCCTGCTGGAGCAGCCGCAGGGCTTTGATCTATTCCAAGCCATCAGCTTGCTCGAGCGCGCCGGCATCGCCGATGGGCATGCTGCGATTGGTGCCGACCATGGTACTGAAGCCGTTCGGCTGTCCAGTCATATCTCCCTCGACTTTGATGCGAGCGATGTACGTGATGCAAGCCGAGGTGCTGTCACTGGCGAACCATACACGCTGCGTACGCCGGTGCTCTCATTGTTAGGTCAAGCAGGGCCGATGCCCGCAGCATTTACGGAGATGGTGATCGCGCGCAATGCGGTCAGAGATTTTGCGACTGCCGAATTTTTGGATATTTTCCATCACCGTCTGCTCTCATTGTTCTACCTTGGTCGCAAACGTCACCGCCCTTCGGTCGGTGGTGACGCGAATACCGCCAGCGTAGGCAGTGCGACGCGACGCTTATGCGGAAGTACAGAACAAGTACCGCGTGATGCAGGGCGATGGCTACGTCACGCTGGTTTGCTGGCGGGTGCGCCACGCTCAATAGCTTCGCTGTGTGCCTTGCTGGCCGATCGTTTCCAGATTACGTTTCGAAGTGAGCAATTTGTCGGCCGCTGGTTGCCGCTCGAGTCGGATGATCTCACTCTGCTAGGCGACGAAGCCCGTGCGCCCGCATTGGGTCAAAACGCGCTGCTGGGCCGGCAAGCTTGGGATCAGTCGGCCGCGATTCGCCTACACGCCCATGATCTGCCGCTGCCACGTGTGATGCAGCTGCTGCCGGGTGGTGAACAACATGAAGAATTCAAAGCCACGGTGCGCGACTTCATGCCATCGGCACTCAGCGTTGAGGTGTGGCTGACACCAGCTGCCGAGACCGTCACCGCAGCATCATTCAGTACCACTGGCCGCCCGCGTCTCGGTTGGAATGCCTGGGTAGCAGAGCGCAGCACCCGCGATACAGCGGCCTCTACTGAAACGCCGCCACCGGCGCGTTTCTCATTCGACTGTGCGCATCATGAGCACTGAACTGCGCACCCTGATACAGCGGCTGGATGATGAAAGCCGCGCCGCTATTGAACGTGCAGCTGAGTTGTGCGCGCAGCAGACCCATTTCAGTGTCGACCCTGAGCATCTATTGATTGAGTTACTGCGCGATAAAGATAGCTCGCTGCAGCGACTACTCAGCCATTTTCAAGTGTCTGGCGCACGCGCGCAGTCGCAGCTACAAGACGCACTCGATCAACTTAAACGCGGCAACGGACGCACGCCCGTACTGTCCGAGCATTTGCCGCGTTTACTCGAAAACGCTTGGGTGATCGCTTCGGTACAACTAGGCGAGAGTCGTATCGATGCAGCTTGTTTACTGCTCGCAGCCTTGGAATCTGACACCCTGCGGGGCATGCTGCTGGAATCAGCACCCAGCCTGCTAGACCTACCGCGCGAGAGCTTGCGCCAGCAGTTGCGCAGCCTGTCGGGATTAGCCTCTGGCGCGGGTTCGGGCACGACTGCGGCAGGATCGAAGCCACTCACTTCGTCCACACAAAGCGAACGTCAAAAGACACCGGCACTCGATCAGTACACATTCGATCTGACTGAACAAGCAAGACAAGGCCAGCTCGATCCGGTGATCGGGCGTGACGAGGAAATCAATCAGCTGATCGAGACCCTGCTACGTCGCCGCCAGAACAACCCTATCCTGACCGGTGAAGCCGGTGTTGGTAAAACCGCGGTCGTGGAAGGTTTTGCGCAACGCGTAGTGAATGGCACAGTACCAGCGCCGCTAAAAGATATTTCAGTGCGTGCACTTGACCTTGGCTTGCTACAAGCCGGTGCCGGTATGCGTGGCGAGTTCGAGCGCCGCCTCAAAGACGTCATCCTCGAGGTGAAAGCTGCGGTACCCCCAGTCGTACTGTTCATTGATGAAGCCCACCAGCTGATCGGTGCCGGCGGTAGCGAAGGCGTGGGTGACGCTGCTAACTTGCTCAAGCCTGCGCTGGCAAGAGGTGAATTGCGTACCATCGCAGCGACGACCTGGTCTGAGTACAAGCAACATATCGAGCGTGATCCAGCGTTGACACGTCGCTTTCAGGTGGTGAAAGTTGCCGAGCCCAGCACAGATACCGCTATCGCGATGCTGGCATCGATTGTGTCGCGCTTGCAGGCGCATCACGGGGTCACCATCACCGAGGGTGCGGTGAAGGATGCGGTGAATTTATCGCACCGCTATCTACGTGCACGGCAGCTGCCGGACAAAGCGATCAGTCTGCTGGATACAGCCTGTGCGCGTGTCGCGCATAGCGTTTCCGACGGTGCAGCGAATAAGGCGAGCAGCACTCACCAACAGAAAACCGATACAACTCAAGTCTGCGTCGACACTGAAGCGGTCGCCAACGTGCTGTCGAGCTGGACTGGCATTCCGCTTGGTCGCATGCTGGCCGATGAGCAGCGTACGGTACTGGAGCTGCACAAGCGTCTGCAAGAACGAATCATTGGTCAGGATGAAGCGCTAGAGCTCATCGCACGTCGAATCCGTAGCCATCGCGCCGGACTGGATGATGAAGCGAAACCGGTCGGCGTCTTCCTACTGGTCGGCCCGAGCGGTGTCGGCAAGACCGAGACCGCGAACCAGCTTGCCGAGCTGCTGTATGGCAGCCGCGAGCACATGGTCACCATTAATCTCTCCGAGTATCAGGAGCCACATTCAGTCGCAGGCTTGAAGGGCGCGCCACCGGGTTATGTGGGCTATGGTCGCGGTGGTGTGCTGACCGAAGCGATCCGTCGTCAGCCCTACAGCCTGTTGCTACTCGATGAAATGGAAAAAGCACATCCCGATGTGCTCGAGCTGTTTTATCAAGTATTCGACAAAGGTACGATGGAAGATGCCGAAGGCACCTCTATCGACTTCCGTAATACCCTGATCCTGTTGACCTCGAATGCAGCGCAAGAGGTGGTGGTTGACATCTGCCAGCAGCACGCCCATGCCAGCCTGGAGCAAATTAATGCAGCGCTGCGCCCTGCACTGCTACGTCAGTTCCCAGCGGCGTTTTTAGGTCGTCTGATCATCGTGCCGTACCGCCCTATCGCTGATACCGAGCTACTGCGTATCACCGGGCTGAAACTGGATCAACTGGTAGAGCGTGTGAAGCGCAATCATGCCGCGCACTTGCAGTGGGACGCCAAGGTTGCCGAAGCGATCGTTGCACGATGCCATGAAGTCGAGAGTGGCGCGCGAAATATCGACCACATCATTACGCAGTCATTGTTACCCGAGCTCGCTGCCGAAGTGTTAGCGAAGATCGCGGCGTCTGAGCGTTTCAATCAGATCACCCTCGGTGTCGATGAGCGTGCCGGATTTCGCGTTAGTCTGAATCAAGTTGGGGAGCCAGCATGAGACAGGACTTCACACAACAGCACGTGCGTATCGCCATCACGACCGTGTTAGGCAAAGACAAGCTACTTCTGGAGAGTTTTTCTGGCACCGAGGCCTTGTCGCGCCCCTTCGCATTTGCTTTGAGCATGAAGTCATCGGAAGTTACGCTCGACCCGGATGCCATCATCGGCACCCTCGCTACGGTGAAAGTGATCCACGGCGACGGCATGACCCGCTGTTTTCACGGCTTGATCAGCGGCTTCACGCAAGCGGGTATTGATGCGGAATTCGCCTGGTACAGCGCCGACATGGTGCCCTCACTTTGGTTGCTATCGCTTTCGCGTGATCGTCGCATCTACCAAAATCAAAGTACGGTACAGATTGTTGAATCTGTACTGCAATCGTTTGGTATTAAGTTTAACAATCGCTTGAAAGCCAGCTACGCACCGCGTGAATACTGCGTGCAGTATGACGAGACACCGCTGGATTTCATCATGCGGCTGATGGCGCAAGAAGGTATTTTTTATTTCTTCCAGTTCGCCGACGGTAGCCACACGATGGTGTTAGGCGATGACCCATCTGCGCACAGTGATTGTGCCAACAGCAATTTAATCTATCGTGGACGTGCTGATACCCGTGGTTGGCCCGACACGGTGTTGCGCTTCGAGGCGGGTGGTCGATTAGTCACGCGCGACTATAACGGGCGCGATTATGACTACTTGAAACCCAGCACCTCATTGGCAGCAGACGCTACTGGTAAGGCCGGACGCGGCAAGTTCTACGAATACCCCCACCTGCACAACACGGTAAGCGCGGGTAAGCAGCAGCAAACTGTCCATGTACAAGGCAGTCAGGCGGAGGCGTCAAATGCCGCAGGTGAAAGCTTGTGCAACAGTCTGTATGCCGGTGGTGTATTCAAACTCGATAAGCACCCCAATGCCCGGCTCAATACGCGTTATGTCCTGCGCAGCGTGACCCACCGTGCGGATATCACTGGCTATACCAATCACTTTGAGTCTTTCCCGTCGACGCTCGCGTTTCGGCCACTTCGTAGTGTGCCGCAGCCGGTGGTGGCTGGTAGTCACTCGGCTTTCGTGGTGGGACCAGCTGGTGAAGAGATCTGGACCGATGTACACGGGCGAGTGAAAGTGAAATTTCACTGGGATCAGAGCGCTGCGCATGACGATAAAGCCTCGTGCTGGGTACGTGTGTCACAGGCCTGGGCTGGCAATGGCTGGGGTGCGCTGTTTATCCCGCGGATCGGGCAGGAAGTGATCATCAGCTACCTCGATGGCAATCCTGATCGGCCATTGATCACCGGTAGCGTCTACAACGGCGAGCAAGCAACGCCCGTCAACCTGCCAAGCAAACAAATGCAGTCTGGATTTCGTTCGCGTCCGACCAAGAGCGGCAATGGCCGCTCTAAATCGGCTGAAATTGCTGATGGTCGTAT